>QZJY01000049.1 GCA_003597995.1 Dehalococcoidia bacterium | reverse complement strand
GGCGCTCATTCTGACATCGGTCACCCTGGCGGCGGTTATCCCGGCGTATCGCATGAGCCGGCAGGAACCGGCGCTGGCGGCGCGCGAATGATGATTGCTTTGCGGGACGTAAGCGGGGGGTATCTCTGGGTGAGCGGGACCCATCGATAAACATTTAGCCAGGATGCTGGTTATATTTATGGATGACCCAAGAAAATGTGCTGGCTCAGGCTCGATTCCGGAAAAGTCCCCCTCCGCCAGGGTTATCAATATGACACACTTTACTTCTCCGGATTTTCCATGCTTTCCAGAATGCCATTCTGCAGGGCGAAGCGCACCAGTTCCGACCTGCCCTGGAGATTTAATTTGTCTTTCAGGCGGATCTTGTAGGTTTCCACGGTTTTGACGCTCAACATCAATCTTCCGGCTATTTCCTGGTTGGTATGTCCCAGCGCAAGCAGGTAAAGCACCTCGCGCTCTCTCTGACTCAAGCTTTTTACCGCATCCTGTGCGCCTTTCTGAGGCTTAAATGTGGGAAACAAATCGGATGTCATCGACGAATGTATAAAATGCTCTCCCCGGTATGTGTTGCGAATAGCCGCCAATAGTTCCACGTCGGCGGCTTTTTTAGGAATGTAACCGTCAACGCCGGCCTGCAACATCTCTCGCAGATAGCTTTCATCCTCATGCATGGAGACTACCAGTATCTTTATTTCCGGATGCTGTTTCTTAACGGTTTTAGCCACAGCTTGCCCGCTCAGGCCGGGCATGCTTATATCCAGTAGCAGGATATCGGGATGCAATTCATCACACATTTGTATGGCGGCCAGTCCGTTGCTGGCCTCTCCCAGCACCTCCATATCGGGTTCAGAATTAAGTAACAGCTTGAGCCCGGCACGCAATACGGCATGGTCATCGGCTATGACCAGCCTGATTTTATCCATTTATCCCTCCATTCGTGGGTTTGATAGGAACTTCCAGGAAAATACTTGTGCCTTGCTGCGGCTGGGATTCAATCACCAGCCTGCCTCCTACCAGAGAAGCCCGCTCGTACATGCCGAACAGCCCCAGCCGGTGTTCCGGGCTGCTCCTGGAAGCCTCATTGAGGTCGAAACCAACACCATCATCCTCGACAATCAGAGTAAACACGGAGTCCTGGAAGTCGACCACTATGCTTATATTTCGGGCATTGGCATGCCGGGCAATATTCGCCAGGGCTTCCTGAGTGATGCGGTAGGCCGCCGTTTCCATGTCCGCGGGGAAGCGCCTCCTGGCTGCTTCGCCGACCTGCAAGTCAACATGGATGCCATTCTTGGCTATAAAATCGGCCACGTATTTGCGTAAGGCCGCCACTAACCCCAGGTCGTCCAGGGCATTAGGGCGTAACTCTATGGCCATATTATGAACCGCCTGCAATGTTTGGTGTACCAGAGAGCGCAATTGGGTCAGTCTGGGCTTGATTTCTGCCAGACTGCCGGCATTTTCGGCTGCTTTCAGCTCTACCATCAAAGAGGTTAAACTCTGACTGGTGTCGTCGTGCAACTCGCGGGCAATGCGTTTGCGCTCGTCTTCCTGGGCGCTCAGCACTTGAGCTAACAGCTGACTGCGCATCTGCTCTTTCTGGCTTATTTCACGGATCATCTCATCGAAAGCCAGCCCCAGATTTCCGATTTCATCATGACCCCACTGACGGTCGCGCTGCTTGTATGCCCCCATGCCCAGTTCACGCGCCTGCGCCGCCATGGCTGAAATCGGGTAGGTCAAGGCATAGGATAAAAAGTAGGCCAGCGCGATTCCTAAAGAGAACACCAGAATCAACCATAACAATATATGCTGAATGTGTGTGGCTAGTGTTTGTGAAATATTGGCGTAAGTAAGCCCGACATGCACCGTCCCCTTTCCGGGCGCTGGAAGGGATAGTGCGATATCGGTAATCTCTTGCCCTTTGTATTGCATTGATTGGATACGTGGCGTAGTAGTCGAATCTGACGGATTATTTAATGGCAGATCTGCCAGGTCAGGCGGTTTGGAAGCCGAAGCAATGGTAATACCCGTTGAATCCAATATATATATGTAATATATATCTTTGCTTGAATCCACATATCCCTTGACTATGTCGGAAAGCATGGCCAAATCCCCGCTGCGAACCAACCCCAGACTCTGCCCGGCCAGCACACTGGCCACTGTCGTGCCCATTTCCTGCGACTCATGCCGGAGAGCCATGCTGGCATCGCGGTCGGTGTACCATACCAGCGTAGAGGAAGAAAAGAGAATACAAAGCGTTACCAGCCCCACTATCTTGGTTCGGATACTGACGGCATTGAACTTTAATATCAGGGATTTGAGAGACCACTTAATCTGCACTTGCTCCTCCTGAAAGCGCCAGGTTGTGGTTGAGCGGGAGTTGGAACGGGATAGCAGGCTGTTCTATTAGCATAACCTTAGCCAGCAAAGTTTTCAAGTTAATATACTTGTCAGGTTAATTACTGACAAGTATATTTTTCTATGGGTATTTTGGCTGACATACAGAGACACGTTTTCGTGGTATTTATTATAAGTATAAGCTTTCCTACAACTAGCGGGAAAAGTGTTTAAAAGATTGCATCGAGACAGGAGGGCCGTTTCACAAAACATGGAAAATAAAAAGGAACCAGGCAAATTGAGTATTAGCCGCCGGCAGTTTATGCGAGGTGCCGGTGCGCTTGCGCTGGCCGGGGCAGCCGGATTGGCAGGTCTGAATCAAAGAAGCAAAATAGTCCTGGCTGAGGATGACTTGACGAGAGAGAGCGCTGACCACCAGTGGGTGCTTGTTTTTGACCTGAGGTACTGTGACGGTTGCAAAGAATGCACTGTGGCTTGTCAAGAAGAGCACTATCTGCCCAAAGAAGCCGAATGGATAAAGGTATACGAAATGGAAGGGACTCTCGGGCAAAAATATTTTCTACCCAAACCCTGCATGCAATGCGAAAACGCCCCCTGCGTGCGTGTTTGCCCGGTGGTGGCCACCTATAAAACTAAGGACGGAGTCACGCTGGTTGACCAGCAAAAATGTATTGGCTGCCGCATGTGCATGGCGGCCTGCCCGTACGATTCGCGCTACTTCAACTGGAACGACTATCCTGACGTCCCTGCAAATATGTTTAATACACCCGAATTCCCTGTGCCGGGTGTTAAGGGTACCGTAGGCAAGTGTGAGAACTGCCTGCATTTTATGCGTTTTGGCAAACTGCCGGCCTGCGTAACCGCCTGTTCCATGAGAGCCGTTTTTGCCGGAGATTTGATATCTGACATCTGTTCCAATCCAGATGAGAGCAAAAAGCTATCTACCTTCCTCAGAGAGAACGATGCCTACCGGCTGAAAGAAGAATTGAACACCGGGCCTCGCGTCTATTACATCGCAGGGCATTCACAGAACTTCACGTACTAGGAGAGTTAAAGTCGATGCAACTGATGATAGATGAAATACGCGAAGCCGCAATCCGCCCGATAGTCAAACCCGGAAAATGGTGGGGGGTGTTATTTGCTTTTCTGGGACTTTTTGTCCTGGCAGCACTGGGAACCTATATTTATCAGTTAACACGCGGGCTGGGCGTTACCGCTTTGAAAGATGGGGTTTTCTACGGCATATACATGACGGACCTGGTGACCTTCATCGGCATCAGTTATGGCGGTGCTGTGGTATCGGCCATACTGCGCCTCACCAATGCCGCCTGGCGTGCTCCCATCACCAGACTGGCTGAGGGCATGGCAGTAGTTTCTCTCATCATAGGTGCTTCTTTTGCCATCGTAGATATGGGTAAACTGCCGCATCTATGGTGGGTGCTGGTTACCCCCAACCCGCAATCTCCGGTTATCTGGGATATAGTAGCCATAAGCACCTATGTTGTCGCTACGCTGATATTCTTCTTTCTTCCGCTTATTCCCGACTCGGCCATATTACTTAATGGTTCCGCCCATAAATTCTCTTCGTGGCGTAAAAAATTGTATTCAATGATTTCTTTAAAATGGAAGGGCATTCCCTCGCAACGCAAAACTCTGGCCCGCATGATGACCTTGATGGCTATCCTTATCATCCCGCTGGCGATATCGGTCCACTCCGTCTTGGCCTGGGTCTTCGCGGTGACAAGCAGGGAGGGCTGGCACAGCTCCATCTTCGGTCCGTATTTCGTGGTAGGAGCGCTTTTCTCAGGCGTGGCGGCAGTGATTCTGGTGGTATCGGCTTTCCGCAAGGCTTACCATCTTGAGAAATTTATCGGACAGAAGCAATTCCGTTATATGGGCCTGCTCATGCTCGTTCTGGGTGCGACCTACCTTTATTTTACCTTCGCGGAATTCCTCACCGAGGGCTACGTGCAATACGTCAACACTGTGCCGTTCCTGCGTTCACTGCTCGTAGCGGATTATGCTCCGATATTTTGGCCCTTCCTTATTTTGGGTATCATAATACCAGTACTTTTGGTAGGTATCCCCAAGACTAGAAATGTTAAGGGCGTCACCGTTGCTGCAGTCTTGGTCGTAGCTGCTATGTGGGTAAAAAGGTTCCTGATCATTGTGCCACCACTGCGCCACGGGTTGTTCGGCATTACTAATCCCAGTTATACCGGAAACTGGGTGGAATGGGTTATCACTTTAGGTGCTGTGGCGGCCATTCCGTTCTTCCTGATGTTAATGTTCCGCCTCTTTCCGGTTTTACCTATCTATGAGATGCAGGAAATTGCCGAGGAACAATCTCAGCATCAATCCAGGGCCGGTGATGTACCCAGTCTTAAAACGGAGTAAGTAAAAATGAAATTGAACTTTAAGGTACTGCTGGTTTCGGTCGTGACGGTATTATTGTCGGGGCTATGGTTTTTCGCCGGGAGCCTGCCGGTAGCCGCAGCACAAGCCAAGAGCGACCTGACACTGACCTACGAGGTACAGACAGACAGACAGGGCAAAGAGTCTCTGGTGCTTTTGGCCAAGCTAAAAAGAGCAGATGGCTATCCCTTGAGCCAGAGGGAAATTTTGTACTTCGAAAACACAGATTTATACGGCTCCGCCAGGATTTCAATCGGCTCGGCGACAACCAGTGCTGTGGGCGTGGCCGCTCTTAAATATGAAACACGCCAGGCCGGCGAACACCAGTTCACCGCACTTTACGGGGGTGACGAAACTACGGAATTTGCGATAGTAAATGCCACACTTGACCTGCAAAACTTGCCCGCATTGGACCCGCTTGAAAAGCTGGTAGGCATGGAAAAAATCAGTTACTGGAGCATGTTAGGCGTCGGCGTGGTGGTACTGGTTGTTTGGAGTTTGCTTGCCGGGGTTTTCTTCGGCACGATTGCGGGGATAAGAAAGGGTAGCAAAGGACAATAGAGAAATCGATGGCTATTCTGAGTTGTCGGTCTGGACAGCTCAGCGGAATAAATATGTCAAGAATTTTGTAAGGAGGGAAATGCATCGTAGAGTACTCAAAATATTGGAAAGCAAATGAAAACTCAATTCGGTGTCATTTGATTGCGCAATCAAATAAAATAAGGAGGGTTACTACTTTGACATCAAACTCGTTAGGAAAAATTGGGCTGGCATTCGGGCTGACCAGCATCCTGGTTATCAGCCTGCTGGCAGGATGCGGCGGGAGCACCACCATCACCGCTACGGCGACAAAAACGGTAACGTCGGGCGGCGGTTCCGGAGCTACAGTCACGGTAACGGGCGGCGGTTCCGCTACTACCGTTACCCAAACAACCACGGCCACTACCACTGTTTCCGGCGGCGGCGGTACCGGTTCCGTGATGTCCAACATCGTAATGTATGGCGACATGGTCACCAATGTCGGCTGCTTGGCCATAACCAATGCTCATCGCGGCGAACTGGTAGTATTCCGCGCGCGCATCGTCGACCCCAAAACCGGCAAGGACATGACCGATAAGGAGATTAAGGCAGATTCCGCGGTAGCCGTTCTTCCTGATGGCCAGTCCTTTGCGATGAAATACAGCGGACACTCGGGCGCCAACCCCACAGACTACTTCTGGTCGTATGGCTGGGAAGTGCCGCTGAACTATCCCACTGGCTCACTGGGCTACGAATACAAGGCTGTGGCTAATGACGGCCGCACCGGAAGCTTCAAACCCTTCGAGATAGCTTCTTCCAAGTTAACCATCCTGGCATTCGACCCGGCTTTCGTGAGGAACTGGTCAGCTAATATCACTGCCACCGGCTTCTCTGTAAAAACGCTTTCAATCACACAGGGCGCCAAGGTCACCTTCAACAACAAGGATACCATTCCGCACAGCGTCGTCGGCCCTGACTTCAACAGCGGCGCCATTGCAGCCGGCGGGAAATATGAGAGAGTCTTCAGCACTGCAGGTACCTTCACAGTTACCGATGGTACCAACCCTGCATTTACACTCACCATAACTGTAAACGCAGTTCCATAATTTAATACGTCGTAAAGTGTAATAAAAAGGAAATTTGTGGAAAAAGTAAGTTTAAAAAACAGGGGTTTGGTGGCAATCTTCGTTGTGGCTATTTTACTGGTCGGAGCCTGCCAAACAACCATAACTGAGACGTCAACAGCGACTGTCACCAAAAGTCAGACTGTTACGGTAACAGCCGGCGCAACAACGGCCGTTAACACGGCAGTCGTGCCTACTACCAGCGCTCCCCCGCCGACCACCAAGGCGGTCAACTGGCCGATGCAGATCACGGGGACGTTCACTACCAGTGTCCCAAATGCTCCAGTTGGTGCTACGGTCACTGCTACCGGCACCGGGTTTGCAGCCAACGGCAAGTTCGACCTGATGTGGCAGGATATAAACGGTTCCTGGGACGTTAAGAACGGTGAGTACTACGGGCGTATCTACAAAGAGAGCTGGGTCAACCTGGGGGCCATACAGGCAGACGCCCAGGGTGGTTTCAAGACGACTTTCACCGTACCGGAAGGATTCGGGTTCACTCATGACCTGGTCGTACTGGAAGGCGGAGCCACCAGCGGAACTATAAGAGGCAAACTCGGCTTCAACGTAGATATGCAAATCACCATCGATTCCACCAGCGGGCCTCTCGGCTCCCCGATCACCGTTGGCATCAAAGGAATGGGATGGAGAGACTACGAGAACAGCTGGATGCTGCTGTACGACAATAAATACACCGGCGTCCTCACCACCACTACCACGCACGGTTCAGGCAAGGCTGTCATTCCGGCTGTCGGCGGTACCGGGAAACATGTAATTCAGGTGCTGCAGGGCTCCTTCACTTTCGCTTTCATGAATATCGGTCAGAGCCCGTTTCCCAAGACCCCGACCTGGACATTCATTTACACTGTCACCGACGGCGCACCCATAATGCCGCCGGATGTCAGCAAGCAATCGAATGCCGTTATCAAGGGAACTACTCCTGCAGCTAGCGGTTCACCGCAGGTCTGGTCTGACGTGTACCTGGCGACTGTCGGCACCCCTATGAACATTCTGGGAAGGGGCTTTGCGGCAGGAGCTAAGGTCGACCTGTACTACATGGGCATGACCGGTAACCGTGTTGACGGCAAGGGCTACGAGAAGGTTAAGAAGACCATTGGAACTGTTACGGCTACCAGCACCGGAGAAATAAGCTTTGCCTATGCCATGCCTGACACGCACGGCGGGGAGCATGCGCTTATCGCAGATATAGCCGGAGTGAAAGTAGCAGAGGGCGTTTTCAACCTCACACCTTCAGCTGTCTACATCAAGCCTTCTACAGGTCCGGTGGGCACTATCATGGATATCGAGCTCAAAGGCCTGGGTTGGACAGTAGAAGAGAACAACTACTACATGGTCGTTGACAACGCGTACATCGGTTATACCTGCGGTTTCAACAACTACGGTACTATCAACATCTTTTTACCGGCTGCCGGAGCGCCCGGTTGGCACTACATAGATTTTTACCCCGGCGTATACAAGGGCACCGAACCCGGTAAGATAGAAAACTACCGCGTACCGTATCTGACGTATACCGACCATCCTGGCGAAAAAATACCTGTTTTACATTTTGCGTTCTTCGTAACGGGTTAGTTTCAACGAAATGAGAGACTGGGGAGGAGAGGGACAATTCATCCCTCCCTTCCCCAGCACATCTGTAAAAATGAAGACATATAAAAAAGGGGTACCGGCATTAATCTCCTCAGTATTGTTACTTACAACTATCCTTAGCGGTTGTGCCGACCAGAGTTTTATCCCGCCCGCTACTTTTTATGCCACTCTAAGCCAACAGATTGACCTCTACGACCTGCAAATGGCCTATTACGAGGATGCGGCTGCGGCAGATACAATTTACCTGGGGAAAAGGTATTATTTCGGGCTGGTGCGAGCCGACCAAACCACCTCTATTTTTGCCGTGCGCGGTTCCGACGACTATGTGCTGGTGGAAAACGTAAAATTTGTGCCCCGCGCTTCATACGATATGAAAGGCATTATCCAGGGGACGATATTTGAAGTTATCGGCGATGTTCAGGGCGTTCAATCGGGGTACATCATAGTGAAGAACTGCTGGTTCCGCATTCAGAGCGGCGGGGCCACATATTCCGGCGGCGGCGCGTACTAAATAAGGTATTCGACCTCTCCTATCTTTATCTACCCGCATAGGGTGCAGTCCAATTGCACGTTCCAAATAATTGTGCGTCAGCGAACAAAAAGGTGATAAAAGCAAGAGTGTAGTTTTACAATCGTCAGAAAAAGGTCTAGAATTAGGCACGATTTTGGGCGGCTAGCTCAGCGGTTAGAGCTCCTGCTTTACACGCAGGAGGTCATAGGTTCGAATCCTATGCCGCCCACCACTAACTAACCTCTTTACACCACCATCGCTGCGTAATACAATGTGTCCAGTTTGGCATATGAGGAGGCACAATGGACCTGATCTGGATTGTCGTCATTGCGGTCGTTGTTTTGATTATCCTGGGGTTCATATTTAAAACACTCTTTAAGCTATTCATTCGGCTCATTCCAATTGCCCTCATCGGTCTGCTCATTTACTGGCTGCTGACTCGTTTTAACGTCTGCTGACCAGGTGTTCATTTCTTGGTCAATCACTATAACAGAGGAGCCCACCACATGGTGGGCTCCTGGATTTGTAGAAAGTGCGCGGTAGAGTTATTTGACCAATCCAGCTGCCTTAAGGACCTGATAGGTCTGCTGCTGGAACTGCAAGATGATATCGAACTCGTATTTGCCGCCGATGGTTTCTATCTCCAGCTTGGCAGGTTTATTATCATCGTCATCTGCGCCCACGCCAAAGCCGATATTCAAGCCCACCGCAATGCCACCCTTGCTGAACAGCACCTTGGTTCCAGTGTACTTGACCTTGCGTATCTGGTTCATATAGATGCCGAAGTTGCCGGGAGTCTCGGTGAGTGCCTGGTCGGGAGACATCTGGGGATAGCGCTGCCACAAAGAATAACCCGCGCCCATAGCCTTGAATACGCCGCCAATACCCTGGCCGCGATGCGTGGCTGCCTCTGCCTTGATCATCTCGGACGTCATCTGGGCGAAAATCATGCGCTGGTTGGTGACGACGATGTTGAAGGCCTCCATTGAGAACAGGTTCTTTTTACGGCTGGCGTTAGGAATAACGCCGATAAGGGCTTCACCGGGAATGCCAGGAGCCTGGGGCGGATAGGCATATCCCGGTGCGTATGCCGGAGGCGGCGCATAAGCCTGCGGGGGAGGTTGATAAGCCGGCGGCGGCTGATAACCAGGAGGAGGCTGGTAGGCCGGAGGCGGTTGATAGGCGGGTTGAGGAGGCGTCTGGTATACAGGCGGCGGCTGATAAGTCGGTGGGGGTGTGGCAGGAGGAGGTTGATAAACCGGGGGAAGGTGCTGAGATTGCTGTGGAGGAGCCGCTACTCCTGCGACTGGCGTACCGCATGACTCGCAAAAGCGGGCATTGCCCCCAAGATTACGGCCGCAACCGGTGCAAAAACGTTGAGCCATTCTTCACCTCACTGGCTGATTTTATTCAGGTGCAGCTATTATGGCATATAAGAAAGGCGGATTCAATGGGGTTTGGCCGTAACGTGGAGATAAATTCATTTTGAAGCACCCCAATGTCAGGAGAGAACTCGACGCTTCTTGAAAATGCATGAAACTTTTATGATTCAGCGCCATATTTAATGATTTCTTAACGCCCGGCAGTCTAATATTTTTAAACGGCGTCACTGTCGGGGAAACAACCATTTTTGAATTTTGGCGTTATAAAAGATGGATTAGACCCAACAAATGCGAGGTGAATATGAAAAAGACAATACTGACAATATTGGCGGCCACTTTAAGCCTGGTGCTGGTGGCCTGTTCCAGCCCGGTATCGGCTGAATTTCTCAAGTCAGATAAGGCGCGGGACATATCTCCATCCAGTAGCGGCTTGTCGGCCTTGGTGCAGGGGAACAGCGCTTTTGCCCTGGACCTTTACCAGGCTCTCAAGGCACAGAACGACGGCAACATGTTTTATTCCCCTTACAGCCTCTCGCTGGCGCTGGCTATGGCTTACGCGGGAGCGCGCAGCGACACGGCGAGCGAAATGGCGGATACTTTGCATTTCACTCTACCAGGGGATGCGTTGCACGCAGCTTTCAATTATCTGGCGCTCGAGCTGGATAAGCGCAGGCAGGGCGCAGCCAGTACAACGTCTGACAGTGACAAGGGCTTTCATCTGAACGTAGTTAATGATGCTTGGGGGCAGAAAAATTTCCAGTTCCTGGCCAGTTACCTGGACACTCTGGCGGTTAACTACGGCGCTGGCCTCAGGATACTCGATTTCATCAAGGATGCCGAAGGGGCGCGCAAAGCCATCAACGATTATATCTCTGACCAGACACGGGGCAAGATAAAGGACCTCATTCCTCAGGGTGCCGTGACCGACCTGACGCGCCTCGTGCTGACCAATGCCATCTACTTCAAGGCTGCCTGGGAGTCTCCTTTCGCCGAAGGAGCTACCGGCGGCGGGACGTTCAAGTTACTGGACGGGGGTCAGGTAAACGTCTCCATGATGCACCAGGGGCACGAATACAATTATGTCGCCGGGACCGGCTATCAGGCAATTGAGCTCCCTTACGACGGCGGCCAGTTATCTATGGTGGTATTGCTTCCTGACCAGGACCAGTTCAATGTCTTCCAGGATGCACTTAAATCGGAATTTGTGGATGGCATAATCTCCTCCATGAATCAGCGGAATGTAATCCTGTCGCTGCCCAAGTTCCAGTACGATTCGAGCTTCGGCCTGAAACAAGCGCTCGCGGCAATGGGCATGCAAATTGCCTTCACGGATAGCGCCGATTTTTCAGGTATGATGGGTACGAAAGGACTGTTCATCTCGGACGTTGTGCACAAGGCTTTTGTCTCAGTTGATGAAGCCGGTACGGAAGCTGCCGCCGCCAGCGCTGTTATCGTCGGCACTACCTCGATGCCGTCGAACACCATCACGCTCAGCATCGACCGCCCCTTCATCTTCCTTATCCGCGACATCCCGACTGGCACTATCCTTTTTGTCGGGAGGGTAATGAATCCGGCCGTATAAACGAAACGACCCAGTATGCAAAATGGGGGGCAAACCGGTACGGTTTGCCCCCCATTTTGATTTGCCTAAACCGCTCTCATTCAGATAGAATAGCAGACTATGACAGATTCAAACATCAACGAAACACCTCTCTGGATAGGTTTTATCATCTTTGTCCTGGTAATGCTTTTCCTGGACCTCAAGGTTTTTCATCGCAAGTCTGAAAAAGTCAGCGTCAAGAACGCGCTGGTGTGGAGCGCCGTCTGGATAGCCATGTCGCTGGCATTCGGGGTGGGGATATATTTACTCTGGGGCCACGAAATAGGGCTCCAGTACTTTACAGGGTACCTCATCGAGAAATCCCTCAGCGTGGACAATCTTTTCGTCTTCCTTATGGTATTCTCTTATTTTTGCGTGAAAGACGAGTACCAGCACAGGGTGCTCTTCTGGGGCATACTGGGAGCCATCGTGATGCGGGCGGCTTTCATCTTTGCCGGCATCGGCCTGCTCAATGCGTTGAGCTGGGTTATCTATATTTTCGGCGCTTTCCTGGTCTACACCGGTGTGCGGATGGCTGTTAAAAAAGAAGAAAAGGTGGAAGCCGAACACAATCTGGTGCTGCGCCTGGTGCGCCGCCTATTCCCTGTCAGTAAAGACTACCACGGGGAAAAGTTTTTCATTGTGGAGGGCGGCGTCCGCAAAGCCACGCCATTGCTGCTCGTCCTGGTTTTAATCGAAAGCACGGATATCGTTTTCGCCCTGGACTCGGTACCGGCGATTCTCTCAATCACCAAGGACCCTTTTATTGTTTTCAGTTCCAATATTTTCGCTATCCTGGGGCTGCGCTCTCTCTACTTCGCCTTGGCGGGTGTTTTGCAAAAGCTGCGCTACCTGCACTATGGCCTGGCCGCGGTCCTCGTGTTTCTTGGCGTCAAGATGCTGATTGGTCATTGGGTTGAGATCCCCATACTGCTTTCGCTGGGCGTCATCGCTGTTATCCTGGTAGTTGCGATAACAACTTCGCTGGTATGGAGTCGGCGTAACCCGCAGTCCTCGGTGGAAGCTGAACGCGGGATACCTAAGTAAGACGCGGCTTGGCAAAAAATATCGAAATTCAGAAAGCCGTCCGCCGCCGGACGGCTTTCCCTGTTTTTTGTCCCGATGCCAGAACAGGGTTGTATTTCTGCCGGCCCCTTATGTTTCGGCAAGACTACTAAGAACGCCTCTTTCAATGGCTGGAAATTTATTTCCCTCTTGAAATCAGAATACTTCCTGAGTTATATTTATGGGGGTCCGGAGATTTCATCAGAATTATTAAGATTTAGCCGTCAGTTTAGCTAATCACGTAGTAAAGGACTGAAAATTGAGGCAAAAACCTCTGCTGGGTATCAGCGAAGCCAGCAATTTGCTGGGCGTGAGCGAAGCCACGCTACGCCAGTGGACGGATGAAGGCAGCATCAAAGCCTTTGTCACGCCGGGCGGACACCGCCGCTATTCGAAAGAAGAGCTTAAAGAGTTTGTAACCTCGCACGAAAATCTGCTCGGGCTCAAGGACCTGGTGGGCGAACTGGAGAAGACCGCTGAAACGCACCGCGAGATAGGCGCCGCCTTTCTGCATTCTACGGTCTGGTACGAGCGCATCAGCGCGGAACATAAAAGGCGTTTGGCCGTTCTCGGGCGTCAGATACTCGACTTGATGATGAGTTATGCCGCGGGAACCCAGAAACGCACGGAAGCGCTGGCCCAGGCCCGCGAAATAGGTCGCGGTTTCGGCGACATGCTGGCAGCCGAGGGAGTGCCTCTGACAGACTCGGTGCAGGCCTTTATTTCGCATCGAGACCCCATCACCGATATTGTCACCGAAATGATGCGGAAAAAAGAACTCGTCGGAGAGGGCGTGCTGGCAGCCATGCCTCTCATTGAACAGATAATGGACTGGGCCCTGGTTTCTCTGGTGGAAGCGCACCAGCGGCATGGAGCAGGCGTCTAGCCTAATATCCCCTTCCATTTCCCTGCCTTCCTTCTGTGTAGGGTTAACATTCTACCGTTTTTTTAGACTCTGTCTTTTGCATAAAACCTGCTATTGAATGTCGTATAGCGGCGTGATATTGTAGATTCCGGGGCGGTCCGTCGAAGCCGGATGGACTACCGAGGAGCGAAAATGAACCTCACGTTACAGGTTGTGAACCCCGAAACGCCGGATAGATTACGCGATGTCCATCGGGAAGCGGACCAGAAGGTGGTCGACGAACTCAGAGACAAGATAAACAAACTCGAGAACAAACTCGAAGAGATGAAAACCGAGAACGAGAGATTGGAAGCTTGGGTAAAATCCGAAAAACGGACCTATCGCCTGCAGTATTTCGGGCCGGGCGGGCACATGTAAATCGGACAGCATATCGTTTCAAATCGAGTTATTGCGTCAAAAAGCAGGAGGGGGGCAATCGCCCCTCTCCTTTTGTTTACCAGATGTCCCCGATTTGCGCTAGCTCTTTTTCATGAGGCCGACACCGGCCAGGGTAAGGCCAGCGCCGATTACGATAGCGAGAATGCCGCTCTTTTGAACAAAATCAATCGTGCCAAGATTGGATTTGGCCAGTCCCAGTGAAGTCTTCTGCCAGCCCACGGATTGTGCGGTTTCAGTGCCTGCGGCTCCGGCTCCCAGAGCCTGCGCTAAACCTGCCTTGGCTGCATCATATTTGGCATCTAAATTATCGAGGGTTACTCCCGACGCCTTTAGCTCATCGACAACGATGGTTTTGGAATCGCCTGCCTGCATAATAAACAGAACGCCGAATACAATGCACACTACGCCAATTACTGCTACAAGAATAGATAAAATATTTTTCATAAATCTGCTCTCCTTCTATATTATTTTCGAGACACTGAGTGCAATTGCTTCAAGCACTACCAGACCTCTGATTATTAAAATAGAATTTTTCGCGTTACCTCCTTGCGATTATTCTTGAGTAGTCGAATTCGACTAATCAAAATTGAGCTATAGTACATTAGTACGGTGTAAAAGTCAATGGGGTGTAAGAGTCCAGTACATATTGGATTTTTGGGGGTTAGTGACAAAGTTATCCAAATAGTAGCGCAAAGGCGGAAGTTTTCCAATAGCCCGGTGAG
>QZJY01000048.1 GCA_003597995.1 Dehalococcoidia bacterium | reverse complement strand
TGGTTGCCGCTGCTGGTTACTCCAGGTTCCCCGGTGTTTTCAGCGGGCCGGAAATTGCTTCCACCTTCCAATACGAGAATGCTTTGGCTGCCTATATGGTAGTGTTCAGTATAGTGGGTCTGGCCCTTTCGGTGAAATCAGAAAGGGCTTTCCCAAAAGTGTTTTACGCTGTCGGTAACTTTCTCCTGCTGGTGGTATTGCTGAGCACCCTCTCTCGCGGCGGGTGGATTGTCTATCCCCTCGGTCTTGCGACCCTTTTTGCCGGCCTGCCCGGGGCCTACCGCTGGCGGGCCGCTTATCATCTGATTATCTTCCTGGGTTGCGGCCTGGCGGCCACCTATCTGTTTCTGCCCCGGGTACTGGCCGGACACGGCCGCGAGGCTTTGATGTATCTCCTGGTTCTGGCAGCGGTGACGGCGGTTTTGCAATACGCGTACCACCGCCTCGGCCTCTGGTTGGGACGTGACGGGATCGAAGATCGCACCCGGCGTTTGGTCGCGGCCTGTGGGTTTTTGTACCTGGCTGTGGTAGTCTCCTTTTACCTGATCTATGTTGCCTCCACATTGCCGTCAGTTCTGTTTGCGGTACTGCCCGTCCGGGTGGCCCAGCAGGCGGAAACCATCGTCAACCAGAGCACTTCCCTGCCGGAACGGCTGGTGATTACCAGCGACGCACTGAAGATTGCAGCCGACTATCCCCTTACCGGCGCCGGCGGGGGCGGATGGAACGCTCTCTATCACCGGTACCAATCCGACCTGTACTGGACTACCGAGGCGCACAATTATTTTGCCCAGACTCTGGTTGAGGCCGGAACTCTCGGGCTCCTGGCCGTCCTGGTCTTGTGGGGCTGTTTTGTTTGTCTGGTAGTCAGGTTATGGCGCCGTACCGGCCGGGAGGGGGGCGTCTGGATCTCCCTGTGGGCTGCAGCAGTGGCCGCCTTCACTCTTGGCGTGCACAGCGCCTTCGACTTTGATCTGTCCTTTGCGGCCCTGGGCATCCTGCTGTGGGCGCTTTTCGGGGCCGTCCGGGCCGGCGAAGGTCTGACGAAAAGAACCGCCGGTTCAAGAGATACGGGTGTTCCCTATCCTACCGGGCGGCGACTGGCCCTGACCGCCGTGGCGGCTACCCTGGGGGCGGCTTTGCTCTTTGTGCCGGCAGCTTCCCTGCACGCCGCCGGGATTAAAGGCGCCCTGGGCGCCCGGGCCGTGCTCAAGAGCGACCTGGATGCTGCCGAGCGCTATTATATGGCGGCCGTTCGCCTTGATCCCCTTACGGCCAGCTACCCGGCGGACCTGGCTCAGGTCTACGCTGTACAGGCCTTAAAGAAGGATGATGCGGCAAAGCATTTTCGGGCCCTAGCCCAGGCTCAGAAAGCTGCTCTCGCCGAGCCCTACAACCCCCAGGTGCGGGCCAACCTGGTCAACGTTTATCTGCTGCTGAAAGAAGCAGACCTGGCGGCGCGGGAAGCCGAAGCGATGCTCCAAACCAATCCCCTGCTGCCCGGCAACTACGAAATCCTGGGGCGTGTCTGCATAGCCGCCGCCCGTCAGAACCTGGAGCGGGCCAGGGTGGAGCAGGCCAGGGTCTACCTGGACCGGGCTATGGCGGTACCGCAGATAATGGCGGAAAAAAGCGCGGAGGTGAAGAAAAGCTCCCGCCGCTATGCAAAGGGCGATCTTCCGCCTCTTACCCCGGGGGTGCAGTTGGCTGCCGGTCAGGCCCAGTACCTCTCCGGCCGCTACGCCGAGGCCCGGCAGTCGCTGCAGGATGCTTCCCGTGATGAGAAAGTAGGCGCCGAAGCGAAGTTCTGGTTGGCCGCCGCTTACCACCGGTTAGGCGAGGGACGGGAAGCGCAGGCTTTGCTTGCTGAGATGGAAAAACAAAGCGCCGGTATCAGGAAGTCATATCAGGAACTCCTGATTCTGCCGCCGATCTTTTAAGTATATAAGGAGAGGACAACCTGTGAACAAACAAACCCCGGAAGTAACGGAAGAACAGGTCATCGACCTGCGCTCCTATCTCAAAATTCTGCACAAACGGCGCTTGCTGATTATCCTGGTAACGCTGCTTTTTCTCCTGACCGGCGGTATTTTGAGCTTTTTCGTCCTGCCTCCGGGCTACGAAGCCGGTACTCTCCTGCTGGTCACTCAGGCGGCGGACAAGCAACAGGTGGTTAACCAGGGTAACGATACGGGTTCGGTAGTTAACACCGTATCCCGTATTCCTGTCCTGACCATGAATACCTATGTAGGGCAGATCAAGAGCGAAGCTCTGCTGCAGCGGGTTATCGACAAATTGCAGCTTGGTGAGCGGGGCTATACCGCCCGCACCCTGGCCGGTCAGATCAGGGCTGCAACGGCTAAGGACAGCAACCTGATCGAGGTGATAGTAAGCGGTAGCGATCCCAACCTGGCTGCAGATGTTGCCAATACCTTGAGCAGTGAGTTCCTGGAGTTGATCTCGGAAAAAAACAGGGAACAGATGGAGCGGTCCGTCAAGTTCATGCAGGACCAGCAAGCAATTACTGAAAAAGATTTAAGTAAAGCGGTTGAAGAACTGAGAAAATTCAACTCTGAACCGCGGGGTATTGCCTACCTGGAGCAGGAGTTCACCGCCCGTTCCCAGGATCTGAACAGGTACCAGACAGAGTTGGGCCAGGGGCGGGTGGAGATGCAGCAGATGTTGGCGGCGAAGGCCAGTCTGGAAGAAAGCCTGGCTGCTACTCAGAAAACCATCACTACGCAGAAGTATGACCAGCTTCAGGGCAAGGTAGTGCGGAGTGAGGAAATTAATCCGGCTTATACCGCCCTGACTGAAAAGCTTAACGAGAAGAAGATGGCTCTGGCCGAAAAGGAGGCCCAGATGGCAGCGGCGCAAGAAGTGGCGGCCGGCTTGAAAAACCAGGTGGATCAGATTCAGGCCGAGCTGGCCTCCAAGAGAGCCGGACAGGAGCGTCTCCAGGCCGAAGTGAAGCGCCTGGAAGGCACCCGTAATCTCCTGGCGGATAAGACTACCCAGACTCAGATTGCCCGTTCTATTGATCTGGGCAACACCAGCCTGGTGGTGGTTTCTCCGGCAATGGCGCCGGTTGAGCCGGTGAGGCCCAAGAAAAAGCTGAATATGGCCATGGCTTTTGTCCTGGGATTAATGGCTTCGGTAATGCTGGCCTTTGTCCTGGAGTACCTGGATAACACTATCAAGACTCCCGAAGATGTAGCCCGGCACCTGGAGTTACCTGTTCTGGGGACTATACCGGCCGCGAAGCAATTTTAAAGGAGCGAGGCAGGTAAATGAATTTATCCAGAAGCAGGCACAAAAACAGAGAGGAAAATCTCTATGCCTTTACCCAGCCGAAGTCGCCGGTTGCCGAATCTTTCCGGGCGCTGCGCACCAACATCACTTTTGCCGCTCTGGAGCGGCCCTGTCGGACGTTGCTGGTAGCCAGCGTCGGCCCCGGGGACGGCAAGTCTACCGTGACGGCTAACCTGGGCGTGGTTACGGCCCAGGCCGGCAGTCGCGTCCTCATTATAGACTGTGACTTGAGGAAACCGGTTCTGCACAGATACTTTGAAGTGGATAACCACCACGGTCTTACCAATTTGCTGGCCCAGGATCTGGAGTTGCCGGATGTTGTTTGCTCCACCGGTGTGGAGAACCTGTGGGTTTTGACCAGCGGCCCTGTCCCGCCCAATCCGTCTGAACTGCTCGGCTCGCAAAAAATGAAGTCTCTTTTGGGGGAAATTGCCGGGCAGTACGACAGGGTGCTGATCGAAGCGCCGCCGGTTGTTGCTGTCACCGACGCAGCCGTGCTGGCTCCGGTGGTGGATGGCGTGGTGCTGGTGGTAAAGTCCGGCAGTACCCGGATAGATATGGCCAGGGACGCCAAAGCCCAACTGGAAAAAGCCAGCGCCCGCATTATCGGCGTAATACTGAACGAGGTAAAGATGAACGGCGAGGACTCCCGCTATTACTATTATTATGAAGGGAAGGACAGGTCTTCAAAAGAGGTTATACTTTGACTGGGCAATAATTTAACAAAGTCACCTCTGCTTGTATTGCGGAAACGCTGCCGGCTGGTTGTGAGAAACGGGTGAAAGTATATGAACTGCCGAAAAATCTACCTTCTTTGCTGCGACGCCGTGCTGGTGAATCTGGCTGTATTTGCGGCTTTCGCCGTCCGGTTCAACAATTTGGAAGAAGTAATTTTTTACTTGAATCCCTTTATCGGTCTTGTTCCATACAGCACATTGATCTTTCTGGCTATATTCTACACTCATAAATTGTATAACAGGGACTGGGCCTACGCCAGCCTGGGAGAACTGGTGGCCATCGTCCAGTCTTCCACCCTCGGCAGCTTAGGTGTTGTTACCCTGGCCTATTTCCTTCACTATTCTCTGCCCCGCAGCGTGGCCGCACTGATGTGGGCTTTTACCATCTTTCTCATCGGCGGCTCCAGGATGGCCTGGCGAATGTACGTCGAGCGCATGAAGGCAGGCGGCCGCCGGCTGGGCCGCCGGGTACTGATCATCGGTGCCGGGGACGCGGGGACAATGGTGGCTAGGGAGTTGAAATCTCATAACGGCGCCTACCAGCCGGTGGGCTTTATTGATGACGACAAGAACAAGCAGGACCTGACCGTGCTCGGCCTGCCTGTGCTTGGCGGCCGCTCCCGGATCCCCGACGTGGTGAGGCGCTGCGGCGTGGACTTGGTCATCATCGCCATGCCCTCCGTGGGCAATACGGTGATCCGGGAAATCGTAGAAATCTGCCGGGGCGCCGGGGCGGAGTTGAAAATACTGCCCGGCGTGTACCAGATTATTGACGGACAGGTGTCGGTAAACCACCTGCGCCCGGTACAGTTGGAGGACCTCCTGCGCCGGGAGCCGGTGCGGCTCGATCTAAATGAAATCGCCGGCTACCTGCGGGGGGAAACCGTCCTCGTCACCGGCGCCGGCGGTTCCATCGGCTCCGAGCTGTGCCGGCAGGTTGCCGCATTCGGGCCGGGCAAACTGGTCCTCTTCGGGCATGGTGAGAACAGCATCCACGGCATCTGGCTGGAGCTTCTGGGGAAGTATCCGCACTTACCGGTCGACATTGAAATCGCCGACGTCAGGGACAGACCCAAGGTCGAGCACATATTTGGAAAACACAGGCCGGCCGTGGTTTTTCACGCAGCCGCTCATAAACACGTATTCTTCATGGAGATGCATCCTGATGAGTCCGTGAAGACAAACGTTTTCGGTGCCCGGAACGTGGCCGAAGCAGCCGCCGCGGCAGGGACAAAGATATTCGTCATGATTTCCACCGACAAGGCGGTCAACCCATCCGGCGTGATGGGCGCCACCAAACGGATGGCCGAATTGATTATTCAACAAATGAGCCAGATCAGCACAACCAGGTTCACCGCCGTTCGCTTCGGCAATGTGCTGGGGAGCAGAGGCAGCGTGGCGCCGATCTTCCAGCGGCAAATCGAGGAAGGCGGCCCCGTCACCGTCACCCACCCGGAGATGAAGCGCTATTTCATGACCATCCCCGAGGCGGTGCAGTTGGTCATCCAGGCCGGCGCTATGGCCAAAGGGGGCGAGGTTTTTATCCTGGACATGGGAGAGCCGGTCAGGATCGTGGACCTGGCGCGGGATATGATCAAGCTGTCCGGGCTGGAGCCCGACAGGGATATAGCGATCAAATTTACCGGCATCCGGCCGGGAGAGAAGCTCTTTGAGGAAATCCTTACAGCCGAGGAAGGCTCATCCGCCACTCGCCACAAGCGGATCTACACGGCCAGGCAACCCCTGGTGGAAATGTCGGCCCTGGAGTCTGAAATGATTAAACTTGCAAGAAACACTCTGTTCTGCACGGCAGATGATATTTTCAGCGCCCTCGCCAACATCGTGCCGGATTTCAAGAAGTACAGGCGGGAGAAGGCGGGGTAGGACTTGTGGAGCGAGGGGTGCGCATGAGCGGTGCACCAGGTTTGCAGGATCATAACAGTGCGACATTTACCAGCGGTGGCTTGCTGGCACGCAACACGCTTTACAACCTCATCGGTCAAGGGGCGCCTCTGCTGGTGGCTATATTTTCCATTCCGTTTCTTATAAAGGGCCTGGGCACGGATCGCTTTGGTATACTAACCCTAGCGTGGATGGTGATCGGTTATTTTAGCATATTTGACTTAGGACTGGGTCGGGCCCTGACAAAATTGGTGGCGGAGAAGCTGGGAGAAGGTCAGGAGCAAGAAATATCTGCTTTGGTCTGGACCGCCCTGTTTCTTATGCTGCTCTTGGGCTTAGTGGCGGCGCTGGTGTTAAGCCTGCTTTCCCCCTGGCTGGTACGGGATGCGCTCAAAATCCCAGAAGCATTGCAATCTGAAACTCTACACGCTTTCTACCTGCTCGCTCTATCTGTACCAGTTGTCATCAGCACCGCGGGCTTACGGGGTGTCCTGGAGGCGCAACAGCGTTTCGGCCTTATCGCTGCCGTCCACATTCCTGGGAAAGTGTATACATTTGTAGGTCCCTTATTAATATTACCCTTTTCTCAAAGCCTCTTTCCGGTTGTGTTTGTCTTGATGGTGGGCAGTCTAATCATTTGGCTAGTTTATCTGTTACTTTGCCTTTATGTAATGCCCGTGCTACGCCACCGCATTGCAATACAACGTAAGATTTTGGTGCCATTATTGCGTTTCGGTAGTTGGATGACTGTTAGCAACACCATTAGTCCACTCATGGTTACTATGGATCGTTTTTTGCTTGGAGCCTTAATTTCTACTGCAGCCGTAGCCTATTACGCCACACCCTATGAAATGGTCACCAAGCTATGGGTTATTTCTGGTTCAGTGGCGGGAGTCTTATTTCCCGCATTTTCTTTTAGCTTTTTGAAGGACCGTGGCCGCACGGCAATGCTTTTTAGCCGGGGGGTCAAATACGTTTTTTTGGCTTTGTTCCCTATTACTTTATTTATCGTGACTTTAGCGCGCGAGATTCTGGGTCTCTGGCTTGGCAATGAGTTTGCGCAAAACAGCACTTGTGTGTTGCAATGGCTGGCAATCGGTGTGTTTATCAATAGTCTGGGCCAAATAGCCTTTGCGCTAGTGCATGGTGCTGGCCGGCCTGATTTGACTGCCAAGATTCATTTCATAGAACTGCCAATTTATCTGCTCACTTTCTGGTTGTTAGTAGGCAGCTATGGTCTTATAGGTGCGGCCATAGCCTGGATGGTGCGCGTGGCGTTGGATACGCTGTTACTATTTGCTATAGCAAAACGATTTTTAACAATCAGTATAGCTACTATTTGGTGCATGATATTTGCCATAGGAGGGGCACTGTTTATTCTGGCTTTTGCTTCCTTACCAATAGGCCTTACCATGAAGGGGTTTTTCCTTTTGTTTACATTGATTACCTTTGCATTATTTACATGGAATTACATTCTTGACGATATGGAAAAGCAGAATATCTGCTTCGTTTTCAATCGGGCAACTGCAGAAATGGAGAAAATAAAATGAGATTTAACGCTGATATTCAAGTTGAGGAAATCGAGAATTGCTTGTTATGCGGGGAAAAGGGTGTACCGCTTTACCGAGAGATGCATGATCAACTTTCGAATGCACCTGGTAAATGGTC
This sequence comes from Dehalococcoidia bacterium, assembly GCA_003597995.1. Classification (NCBI taxonomy): domain Bacteria; kingdom Bacillati; phylum Chloroflexota; class Dehalococcoidia; species Dehalococcoidia bacterium. The sequence continues at coordinate 8,088 of QZJY01000048.1, read as the reverse complement.
ATTTTATAGCTGTTCAGCATGTGCTCTTATATGGTTGAATCCTAGTCCTACTTTTGATGATATTGGGAAGGTTTATACCACAACGTATTGCACCCATACTCTGAATGAGCAAAAACCGATCTTGGACACTTTGCGCGGGAAGATTGAACATGCAATACTCATGACTAATTTTGGATATAATTGCGCTAATGTAAAGCGAGGTCTCAAATGGATTGGTAAGGTTTTTAGCCTAATTGTTCCGTTCAAGGAGATTGTTGGCTCGAACGTCATGTGGCTCAATGGAAGGTTTAGGGGCAAGCTTTTGGACGTTGGCTGCGGTGGGGGGCGATTTCTAGCTAAGATGCGAGAATTGGGGTGGGATGTAGTTGGAGTTGAGCCTGACCAAATAGCCGCCGAAATTGCGAGAGAATATTTTAATATTCCCGTTAAACCTGGTAGACTGGAAGAGATAGATATCCCGGCAAACTCATTCCAAGCTGTTACGGCCAGGCACGTTATTGAGCATGTGCATAACCCTGTTAGGCTGCTGCAAGAATGTTATCGGCTTCTTGCACCTGGGGGAGTATTGGTGATTTTAACGCCGAATGCCGATAGTTTAGGTCACAAGATATTTAAGCGGAACTGGAGTGAATTGGATCCGCCACGTCATCTTTATCTGTTTAGCCCTAAAACATTGACTAATGCTGCCAAGTTGGCCGGGCTTCCTTCGTCAGTACGAATAAGAAGTACTGCTAGGGCAGCTCGATGGACGTGGGCACCAAGTGTTGCCATTCGCTATACTGGAAGATCGGATAATAAAGCTGGCCTCGTAGGAGCAGCACGTTTTGTCTTTTGGGCTATAGAGGAGGCACTGTCTATTTTTGCAGGATCGCATTGCGGCGAGGAGTTAATTTTGATTGCTCGAAAAGATGGTTCGATGGACGATTTATGAAATCTGAAGCTTATGAGATTACAAAATATGGGTAATTAGATTGCATGAAGACTTGAAGATGTAGAGGATGGAAGCAATATTTCTTGCACAGTTTGGAATTCGTAGTTTGAGAAAGGTAGATATACGATTGTATTCGAAAAAATTAATTAGAAAAGCATTACTAAAACTAAGTATGGATAGACTTAGTGCATTATGTTTTAGTGCCATAGAGGTGGTACCAAGGGTTTTTTATGGAGCCGTGATGGGGCGTAGGAGGATTAAATGTAATGGGACATGATCTTGTCAATAGAAAATTAAAAATTTCCGCAGTCGTTGTGAACTATAATAGCGGTTTGCATTTGCGAGAATGCATTGAGGGGCTGTTGCAGAACCTCGAAGTAGAATATAGTTTAGATGAAATCGTCGTAGTTGACAACCAATCTACCGATGGCTCCCTTGCGCTTATTGAATCACATCCCAAGGTAAGGGTTGTACGATCGCACACCAATTCGGGTTACGGAGGAGGTTGCAACATAGGATATGAGCATACGAGCGGAGATATCCTACTATTCATGAACCCCGATGTTACACTGATTTCACCTGTAGAGTGCGTAAGGGCTGCGTTCGAGCTTGATGCTAATTGCGCAGTAGTAGCTCCAGGCATCATTGAACAAGGTAGCTTATGCAATTCGCTTCGGTCATTACCTACGGTATTAAGCGATGCATTATCTGAGCTTGGTATAAATCAATGGGCTGATCATAGATATCATAGATATCAGAGCAATATTGCGATGAATACAACGAAAGATCGTAACTATTTTTTGGGCTACGCGCAAGGATCTGCGATTTTTGTGAGGCGGGAAGCTTTTGTGAGGGCGGGAAAATTTGATGCAAATTTTTTTCTTTACTATGAAGAAGTCGATCTGTACAAAAGATTAGCAGATTTGGGACATAGATTTATATACGATACCAGATGTAAAATAAGGCACGCTTCGGGTGGATCATCAGGTAGTCTGGAGTGGAGAAAGACTGCTATTCGGTACAACTCGAAGCTTAGGTATTTTTCAAAACACGCTTCGAAATTATGGCTAATAGTGCACAAAATACTGATCCTGATAATACTGTTTCTCAAAGTTTTTCTACATTCGTTTTCTGTGTGCTTTCGTCGTGACCATGTTAGCAAATTTCGCGCATACGTGTATGCTATTCAGCTATACGTAAGGGGATATACTCCATGGCAATTATAAACCATAATTATTCAACAAAGAGAATTATCTTAACTAGAAGCAACTTGGCAAATTTATTATGGGCAGTTATGGGACTCTTTTTCCCAGCCATAATGATATATTGGCCACTATTTCAGGGGGTCTTTTCTTCCAGCTTTGGCTTGTTAAGATTATTTGACTTGTATGTTATTTTACTTCTATGCATAACGTTTATCCGTGCGCTCATTCGGGGGAGGGTGCCTGGTACAGATTCCTTAATTCTTCTGGCAGGTCTTTTTCTCATTGTATTGACACGATTTATCAGTGTCCTTTTGTCCCCGCACGCTTCACCTGAACTGTTCTGGTCAATTTTTAGATTTGTTGAGGCTTTTGCTTTGACATGGGTCTTAATCGCCTTGCGAGCCACAGTTTTTGAGCGGATCGTGGTTTGGATGCTTGTTGTGATAACATTTTTTGAAACATTTGCAGGAATTGCGCAGGTAATATTAAGCGGAGGAACTCAAGCTGGAACGGGTCTTGCAAGTGGTCGAGGAATTTACGAACTGCAAATCCTTTTAACTCTTTGGGGTCTTGTTGGCTTAAGTGCTGGTGAAGGCTCTCGAGGCATGAACTCCTTAAAAGTTGTCTTAGGTACGCTCGGTGTAATTGTTACGGTTCTTAGAACAGCGTTTTTTCAACTTGCAATAGCTCTTTTTGTTGTTTATTGGCTAATGCCGAAGCATGGTCGCCGTATTTACAGGCTTATAATTATATTAGGAACTATAATAGTATTTATTTTAGTTGGTTTTGTTGAGCTACAATGGCCACTGATGATCAATCGAATAGAGCAAATCTCTACAATGAGTGGTACAATTGGCGTCCGGCTTGTGTTGTGGCAAGCTGCTTTTTCTGCCTTTCAGTTATATCCGGTCACGGGCATTGGGTCTGGTGCGTTTGGTAGGAATCAGCTTTTTTATTTTGATGCAGCTGGGGTCAGTTTTAGGGAAGGTTATACTGACGAGGGGCTGTCAGTGCACAATACGGTACTAGGTTTTCTTGCCGAGACAGGTATAATTGGTTTGGTAGCTTATTTTATTTATGCGATAGGAATAGCTATAATAGCCCGACGTTTAAGCTGCGCAGCTCCGACTACATTCAATATAGCACTTGCGGGGACAGTGGTTTCTGGAATTATCATTGATTTTATAGCAGCTAGTTCATTCTATCCCATCACAATAACACTAGTTGCACTCCTGGCGTCTCGTTATATTAAGCAAAAAAAAGCATAAAAATTTAAAATTTGTTTATAGAGAGGGGGATGATTATGAACAGAGATTTCGGTGTGGTCATCATTGCACGGGACGAGGAAAACAATATTGGTGATTGCCTTGCAAGTATTTGTTCAGTTGGCGCAGCTCCTGTTTCAGTTGTCGTGGACAGCCGGACGAATGACAATACGGCTGAAATTGCACGGAAGTATACGCCGCTAATAGAAGTGGTGAGTGGTAATCGGGGTAAACTGCGAAACGTTGGTTATAAGAAGCTAAACTTGCCCTATGTGGTATTTGTCGATGCGGACATGCGGATCACTCCCGGTTATTTTGAAGCACTGCATCGGGCGATCACTGAAAATAAGAGATTAGCGTTCGTAGGCGGCGCACAAAAACCCCTTGGGTGTTGCCTTTTTGGAGCTATGGATTGCGAATATTGGAATTATAGACGTGCAATTGGTGCAGGAGGGACAATATTCCGAGTAGAAGCTTTGGATGACGTAGGGGGATTTAGGGACGATCTAAACGTGGGTGAAGACGGGGAACTCGCTCAACGTCTGCTTGGTAATGGCTGGCAGAAAAAGTGGGTTGGGACTGCCGCTTTTGGACATTACTACGCTTCATCTACTAAAACATGGTATAACAAGATGACACATGGAGCAGCGGCTGGCTTTCAACTACGTGGGATATTACGGTTATTGTTAAGTCCAATTATAGGGATGCATGCTGCGTGGGATCGGCGGCAGCCGCATATGGTTTGGTATGTGCCTTTGCGGTCACTTGCGCTTCTCGTCGGTGCGGGGATAAGGCGGGAATACACTCCTTTCACTGAAATTAAAAGGTCTAACTCTTAAATAAAGTCCCATTGGTTCCTGTTAAATTTCTCATAGGAGGCACAGCTAGTGCGTATTCTTATGATTTCAGAGGATTTTCTCCCATACATTGGAGGAATAAGTCACCATGTTATTAAGCTTTCCAGTGCTCTTGCCCGTCGGGGTCATAGCGTGCATTTATTGGCCAGGATTCCATATGGGTATAAACCGGTCAGTACAGAGCTTGAAAGTGTTAAGAACTTATTGGTGCCAACACATACGTTTGAGCAGGGCATTTTGTATGGATTACGTCATGTGGAATTTCTGGCGAGGGGTATTAACAGTATGAAGTCTTTGATGCGGCACAATGAGTTCGATATTGTCCACTGGCATGGGCTTTGGAGTGACAGTGCGTTTGCAGCATATTCACGACGGATTAGCTCGGCAAAATTAGTTTTTACCAACCACAGTTCTATGTTTTTAGAGTTTTTTTCTAATAAACTGAAGTGTAAATTCATCAAGGTGTTTTTGACAAAACCGGATATTTGTATTGCTCCCAGTGTGGAACTGGCCGATAAATATAAATCTGTATTTAAGCATGTCAACACAATATTTATATCAAATGGCGTTGATTTAAAGACATTTGGTAGTCCTTCTGATAAATTAAAGGCACGACTGACGCTAGGTCTTCCTAAAGAGGGTATCATTGTTGCTTGTCCGCGAAGACTCTGTCAGAAGAATGGTGTTCATTACTTATTAAAGGCTATTCCTTACGTGCCTGAAAATCAGCGGCCGCTCTTTGTAGTAGCGGGGGATGGGCCGATGGCGTCTGATTTAAAAAACCTTGCGGAAACACTCAAAGTTACAAAACATGTGCGTTTTGTTGGCGCTATTCCATATGATAAAATGCCTATTTTTTACGCCGCTTCGGATTTTGCCGTTATCCCATCTTTGTTAGAAGCCACGAGTCTTGCTGCCCTTGAAGCAATGGCGGGCGGATTGCCTGTTATTGCGAGTGCGGTAGGTGGCTTAAATGACCTGCTTGAAAACAATGATGCTGGAATACTTGTTCCTCCAGCGAATTCACAGGTCTTGGCTACGGCAATAACTTCGTTAACAACAAATTCAGACAGTAGAAAACGAATGAGTGTTTCAGCAAAAAACTTTGCCTTAAAGTATTCCTGGGATGAAGTTGCACTTCAAACTGAAAATGCATATAAATCACTTTTTTAGTTGTTAAGGTAGGTTGTATATGAAAATATTTGATACTATAAAAAAGCAAGTTGCCAGTCGTGACTACAAAGTAGGTATCATTGGCCTGGGTTACGTTGGGCTGCCGCTTGCGAAACGATTTGGAAAAGCGGGTTTCAAGGTTTTGGGATTTGACGTCGATGCGGAAAAGGTAAGAAGATTAAATGAGGGAAGCAGTTACATCCATCATATCCCTTCAGAACAGGTGTCGGCTTTGGTGCGTTCGGGGCGGTTCGAGGCCACAGCCGATTTTGACAGGTTGCGGGAAGCAGATGCCCTCATAATTTGCGTTCCAACGCCCTTGACCCGCTACCGGGAGCCGGACCTCCAGTATGTGGAAAAGACTGCTGATGCGATAGCTCTTACTTTGCGGTGCGGCCAGTTGGTGTGCCTGGAGAGCACCACTTACCCCGGCACTACCGAGGAGGTTCTTCTGCCGCGTTTTACGGCCGGCGGACTTCGGGTGGGAGAGGATTTTTTCCTGGCCTTTTCACCGGAACGGGAAGATCCGGGTAATAGTCAACACACCCTGGAAAAGGTTCCAAAGGTTGTTGGCGGGGTGACCCCTGAGTGCAGGGAACTGGCATGCACCCTGTACAGCCAGGTCATCGACCGGGTGGTTCCGGTTTCGTCCACCCGGGTGGCTGAAGCGGCGAAGCTCCTGGAAAATATTTATCGCTCCGTTAACGTTGCTTTAGTAAATGAATTAAAGGTTACCTTTGACCGTATGGGCATTGATATATGGGAAGTTATTGAGGCTGCCAAGACCAAACCGTTTGGGTTCCAGCCTTTCTACCCTGGTCCAGGGCTTGGAGGCCACTGTATTCCCATCGACCCCTTTTATCTTACCTGGAAAGCGCGGGAGTACGGGATTTCCACCCGTTTTATCGAGCTTGCCGGGGAGATCAACCATGCCATGCCGGCCTACGTGGTGCAGAGGCTGGCTGACGCCCTCAATGAGCGCGGCAAGGCAGTGAAAGGAGCTAAGATCCTGGTGCTGGGGGTTTCATATAAAAAAGATGTCGGTGACCTCCGGGAGTCTCCTTCCCTTGAAATCCTTGAAATTTTGCTGGCCAAGGGCGCCCGGGCGGATTACAGTGACCCTTACTTTCCGCGCCTCCCAATTGTGCGCCGCCACGAACTCGAGATGGAATCGGTACCGCTCACTGAGGATTCTGTTAAAAAATACGACGCTGTTTTGGTGGCAACAGACCATTCTATGTTCCCGTATGAGATGATCCACAATGGGGCTTCGCTTATTGTGGACAGCCGTAACGCGTTTCGACAGAGGGGCCTCGTGGGCGCGCACGTGGTTGGAGCATAACTTAATATGCTCTATATATCCTTTTGGAGTTATAGGTCCGGCGAAAATATTGTAAGAGGTGCGCCATGCGCGTTTGGTTGATTACTGTAGGAGAACCGCTGCCGATAGATGAGGCCGGTGACAGGCTTCTTCGCACAGGTATATTGGCAAACTTATTGGTGGCAAAAGGTCATGAAGTAGTTTGGTGGTCTTCCACTTTTGATCATACCAGGAAGAAACAAAGGTTTGATATTGACACTTCGATCGATATAAATAATCGTTTTCGGATTAATTTGTTGCATTCGGTAGAATACAAGAAAAATGTTTCGCTTCGCCGTATTATAAATCACTATGGAATAGCACGTAAATTTGCAATTATGGCAGAACAAGAGCAGAAGCCCGACATCATTTTATGCTCTCTGCCGACATTAGAATTGAGTTTGGTTGCAACGGAGTATGGGAAGAAAAAAGGTGTCCCCGTCGTTCTCGACGTGCGTGACTTGTGGCCGGACATATTCCTGGAGATGGTTCCTGCATGGGGGCGTTGGTTGGTAAAATGGATCTTGAGGCCCATGTTTAAGACCGCCGGCGCAGCGTGTGCCGGTGCTGCTGCGATTACCGGTATTACCCCGGCTTTTGTTGATTGGGGCGTAAATTATGCGAACCGGGCGCGTTCAGATTTAGACCGGGAGTTTTCAATGGGTTACTGTGAAGTGCCCCCTGATCAAAAAGATGTCATGGAGGCGGAAAAGTTTTGGGAGAAGCATGGGATAAGAAAAGATAACAGTGAGTTTATTGCTTGTTTTTTTGGCGCCATGGGTCGCCAATTTGAATTGGGAACTATCATAGAAGCTGCTCGTAAATTAAAAAAACAAAATCGTTCTTTCCGTTTTATATTGTGTGGGAGCGGTGATAATTTTGCTTATTACAAAAATCTAGCAATAGACTGTGATAATGTTGTTTTCCCCGGTTGGGTTGGCGCGGCGGAAATATGGACTCTGATGAGAATTGCCTCGGTGGGGCTGGCTCCTTATTTAAGCGTTCAAAATTTTACTATGAATTTGCCAAATAAACCACTTGAGTATCTTTCTGCCGGCTTACCTGTTGTTTCAAGTTTAAATGGCGTTTTGAGAGATTTATTATTTACTTATGACTGTGGGGTGACCTATGCTAATGGTAATTCTGATGACTTAGTATCTATTTTGGTTAATTTATACGATCACCCCGAGCGACTCAGAAAAATATCGGAAAATGCCCATGCTTTATATAAAGAAAAATTTATCGCTGAAAAAGTTTACAATAATATGATTAGTCATTTGGAATTAGTATGTGAAAA
>QZJY01000047.1 GCA_003597995.1 Dehalococcoidia bacterium | reverse complement strand
AGGCTAGCCCTATTTTTGATTTAAAACGATTGCTTCATTACCTCCTTTTTAGGAATAATAAAAAAGCCCGCAACCATTTTGCGGGCATTCAAGATGACCTGGAATAATAAATTGACAATATTAATTTCTAGCCGTCGCGCCAAACGGTTGAAGTGATTATCAACTGCCGGTGGCGAAGTAAGCTCCTTTGCCCTCCAGCACCTATACATCACACGCTACCTCCTACTAGAGGTCGCACTGCTCTTATTTAAATCCTTCCAAGAGGGTTTGTCAAGGGGGGCTTATTTAGGAATATAAGTCTGTATTAGTAAGTATACACTACCGGATTAGTGATTCCATGCGCAACAGAAGGGCTAGTACGAAAAACGATAGAAAGGAGGATATTGAAAACGACCGTAAATTGAATTAAACTATCTTTTTAATAAAGTGGCACTTGGTGGTATTATTACTTCACGACCCTGTCTAACCACAAATATAACAATGGGATGTTAGAGATTATGGAAACACTTAAAAAGACAACCATGCTTTTGTTAATAGTCCCGGTGATTCTATCAATGCTGCTGGTCGTGGGTTGCGGAAACAAAGCTGCTTTTGCTCCGCTACCATATCTGCCACCGAAGTATTATGCCTGTACACAAGTTGATCCTCAAGCCCTGGTAAATGCTTACTATGTTGGTAACGTGGATATTACTTCGGTAAGGGCTCGGTATGATGGTGTTATTTTTGTCTTTAAAGATGTACTGGTTAATAACCGTACGTTTATCGGAATGAATGAAGGATTTATCTTGGTGGACCAAATCAGGTGTTATCTGACAAACCCCGAAAATATGAATGGGTTTAAGTCAGGGGACAAAATCGATGTAGTAGGCAGGAATGCTGGACAAACATCCTACTTCATACCAGGGCTTACTTTTAAGGACTGCTTTGTACTGCCTGCCGGGCAAATAGCTTTACCCGCTACTCCTGGTGCCGTTCCTGGCACTTTTGGACCGGCGTACTAAAATGTCAACATATATAAAAAGACTTGTTGAGTCTAGGATGAGTCAGGACAATCATCTTTAGATCCGAAGGACGACGACTAAGTTTGACTGTAATGAACTTGGAGGCCTTGATGATGAGGTAGTTGGCGAACAGCCGACCATTAAGCTTGGTACGGTTTTCCAAGCGCTTCCTCCACTCTCCTCCCACTAATATTAGCATTTCCCGGATCGATAATTCCTCATCCCTGGTTGGGATGGTGGGTAGTAGAGGGCTCGAACCTCTGACCTCAGCGATGTCAACGCTGCGCTCTAACCAACTGAGCTAACCACCCTCGGACTAATATCTTACAATGAGCTGTTTCTCACGTCAATCGGTGATTCTTCGGTATAGGACTCTTTAGGAGTAATTGCCCTGGCCGCGCCAATTGCTTCCTAAATCTTTAGAATGCCGAGTTTATCCTCTGGGTTTGCGCACGCCTATCAGTGCCACTTCGACATTGTGTCCACAGTGCGGGCATACTGTTTGGATTGTTAATGCCTGGTTCATGACGCGCTCGATTACGGCGGAAACCATGGAGTCAATGTTATCAAGACGTTCGTCGATCATATCGAGGCGACGGCTAACATTATCCAGGGTAGGGGGTTCATTCTGTCCTTTAACGTTTTTCGCCATGTTTTTCCGCCTTCAACAAAGAATAGCCACATTATATGGGAGGCTGTTCATTCGTGTCAAAAACAGTCTAAAGCATTGATGCGCTGGATGTGGAGGCGTATAATTTTATGGGAGAGGAGGTGAGAAGCATGCCAGAAATTGGGGTGGGCAGGGTCTCGGATTACTTTTCCCATATCATGGTAGCCGGAGTTGATCTGAACGCACCGCTTCATATCGGTGACAGAATCCATATTCTGGGGCACACCAGCGATACCGAGATGAATGTGGATTCGATACAAATTGACCACAAGGACATCACCCAAGCCAAAGCGGGAGATTCTGTGGGTATCAGAGTCCCGGTAAGAGTAAGACGGGGCGATATGGTTTACCTTGTTAAGTCTTGAAGGTGGTAGGCTAACCCATACTCTTCATCAGGTTGGACATTTCCACCGCGCTGACGGCGGCATCGAAACCCTTGTTCCCCATCTTGGTGCCGGCGCGCTCGATGGCCTGTTCCAGCGTATCCGCGGTGATGACTCCATTGGAAACCGGGGTTCCGGTCTGAAGAATAACCTGGGCGATGCCCTTGTTCAGCTCAGAGGCCACATATTCGAAATGGGGCGTCCCCCCACGTATCACCGCACCTAGGCAGATGACTCCGTTATATTTGCGCGTCTGAGCCATTTTAAGGGCTATCAGAGGTATTTCAAAGGCTCCCGGTGTCCATGCGACGTCGATATCATCCGCACCCACGCCGTGGCGCACCAACGCGTCTTTGGCTCCGTCCAGCAACTTGCCGCCGATAAATTCGTTAAAACGGGAGATAACGATACCGAATTTTAGCCCGCTCCCTGCCAGATTGCCTTCAAATGTTTTACCCATATCTCCTCCTTATTTCGAGTCGGATTTTCCCGTCGTTTCATCCGCGATTTTCAGATTGTGTCCCATCTTTTTTTGCTTGGTTTCAAGGTATTTGCGGTTGTGAGGATTGGTCGGCGCGATGATAGGAACCGTTTCTACCACCTTGAGCCCGTATCCTTCGATTCCAACCACCTTTTTGGGGTTGTTGGTCAGCAGGCGGATCTTTTTTAAACCCAGGTCAGCCAGTATCTGTGCTCCGATGCCATAATCCCTGAGGTCGGCATCGAAACCCAGCGAGAGGTTGGCCTCAACTGTGTCCATGCCCTTGTCCTGCAGCGCGTAGGCGCAAAGTTTATTATGGAAGCCGATGCCTCGCCCTTCCTGCCGCATGTAGAGGATGACGCCACGTTTTTCCCCGGCTACCATCTTCATGGCCATATCCAGTTGTTCGCCGCAGTCGCAGCGCTGGCTGCCGAAAACGTCTCCGGTCAGGCATTCGCTGTGTACGCGCACCAGCGCCGGCGTCCCGTTTTTTATATCACCCATCACCAGCGCCAGGTGCTCGCCGCTTTCAATATCGCTCTTATAGGCCAGCGCTTTGAATTCACCGAATGGTGTGGGCAGCCTGGTTTCTGTGACTAGGTGCACCAGTTTTTCGTGGCGGCGGCGATAGGAGATAAGGTCGGCCACGCTGATAATTTTAATGTTAAGTTTTTTTGCCAGTTGTTCGAGCTTCGGCAGTCTGGCCATACTGCCATCTTCGTTCATAATTTCGCAGCATACACCGGCCGGATACAGGCCTGCCAGCCGCGCCAGATCGACAGTTGTCTCAGTATGACCGGCGCGCACCAGCACACCGCCGTCCCGGGCGCGCAGCGGGAAGATATGGCCGGGCCGCGCGATATCTTCGGGTTTACTGGCCGGGTCGATGAGAGCTTTGATGGTCCTGGCCCTGTCCCGTGCCGAAATTCCCGTCGTTACCCCGTGCCGGGCTTCTACAGAAACGGTAAAAGCCGTCGTATGGGCCGAGGTGTTCTCCGTCACCATCAAGGGGATTTTAAGCTCATCTAAGCGCTGCCCGGTCATGGGGGCGCAGATGAGGCCGCGCGCGTGGACAGCCATAAAGTTAATGGCTTCGGGGGTGATCTTTTCCGCCGCTATTATCAGGTCGCCTTCGTTCTCGCGGCTCTCATCATCGACCACTATGACGAATTTGCCCGCTTTTATGTCAGCTATTGCTTCTTGAATGCTCGCAAATGCCATATACTCTCACTTTAACACATCAACCGGTTAAAAAACCATGTTCCTTCAGGAAATCCCTGCTGATGCCATTTTTGGGGCCCGCAACGAACTGTTCTACGTACTTGGCGATGATATCAGCCTCAAGATTAACTATATCGCCAACTTTGATTTGGCCGAGTGTGGTATTTTCCCTGGTGAATCCGATGATCGATACGCAGAAAGTCGACTCGGTCCGCTCAACCACGGTCAGGCTGATACCGTCCACGGCTACAAATCCTTTTTCCACGATGTAACGCATTACCTGGGGCGAAGCGGTTATAGTGATCAGTGTGGATTTGTCAAGCTGTGCGACAGACTTCACACGGCCGGTAGCATCGACATGTCCCTGTACCAGATGTCCGCCCAGACCTTTCGAGAGTGTCAGTGCGCCTTCAAGGTTGATGAAGTCTCCTGCTTTTAGAATACCCAGGTTAGTGCGTTTGAGTGTCTCTTCCATTATGTCAACGGTAAAAGAGTCGGTATCAAATTCAGTCACGGTGAGGCATGTGCCGTTGACTGCTATACTGCCCCCGGTTTCGATTCCCTTGAGGACTTTGTGGGCGCGGACAGTCAGGCGGTGTCCGTTTAGCGCTGCCACCTGGCCGATTTCTTCCACAATTCCAGTAAACATAGCTTTTGAGACGGGCGAAATCAATGTTATTTTTTGACGATGTAGCCGCTGATCAAGGTGTCTTCGCCGAACCTTGTTGTTGTGATTCTTTCCAGCCGGTAAGCATCGGCAAGCTTGTCCGCTCCCCTGCCGGCTACCGCCGTGCTGGCTTTGCCGCCGATAATTATGGGGGTTATGAATGCAAAAACACGGTCGACCAGTTCCTGATCGAAAAGCGAACCCGCCAGAATGCCGCCGCCCTCCACCAGCACGCTGGTCACCTGCCTTTCACCCAGAATCTTGAACAGGGCTTTAAGCTCGATAATGCCATCAACGGATGGCAGTTCCAGGATTTCTGCGCCAAGCCTGGTAAAAGCCTCTTTTTCATTGGCCGTGGCGGACCTTCCCAGAACCAGTATGGTCTTACCGGCTTCGTGAAAGATGCGGGCGCTCTGGGGCGTCCGGCCTTTCCCGTCCACGATTATTCTCAGCGGCTGCCGTTTGGTTGTGCCTCCCCTGCCTCCGCAGCTGCGCGTGGTGAGGTGCGGGTCGTCCGCCAGCACGGTATTTACCCCGGCCATGATGGCGTCGCTGGTGTGGCGCAGGCTATGGGCGAACTGCCGCGATTCGGCGTTGCTGATCCATTTGGAATCGCCTGAGGTCGTGGCGATTTTACCGTCGAGGCTCATAGCAAATTTGACGGTGACGAAGGGCAGGCCAGTAGTGATGTATTTGGCGTAAGCTTCATTGAGCTGACGCGCCTGTTCCTCATGTTCACCGACAAAGGTCTGGATGCCGGCGTTCTCAAGCTCGCTTTGGCCTTTACCGGCAACGGCGGGGTTGGGATCTATCATAGCGATATGCACCCGGCTGATTCCGGCGGCAATAATGGCGTGGGTACATGGCGGTGTGCGCCCGAAGTGGCAGCATGGTTCCAGGCTCACGTGTAGTGTACTGCCCCTGGCGCTTTCTTCTGCCTGTTCGATAGCGACTATCTCTGCGTGGTGCGCGCCAGGAGGCTGCGTGAAGCCTTGCCCTACTACCACCCCGTCCTTCACCAGCACTGCGCCTACGGCGGGGTTGGGTGAGACATTGCCCTGCGCCAGCCTGGCAAGCGAGATAGCCTGTTCCATGAAGTCCATAACGCGCACATTCTAGCACTCTCTTTTTTGAAAGTGCAAATTGAAAGGCGTATTTTTGTCTCCAAATAACGCGAAACGGAAACGAGCCAGTTCCAACAGGACTGGCTCGTTTTTGAATGGTGACTCTCTTGACTAGGATATGCTGTAGACTACTTGGACGGTCAAGGTAATTTCCGTTTCTCCGGGGCTTATGGGCGTGGTAGGCACGGACGGTGCGGCTTTTATGCCTGAATCGAAGTAGATGGTCCGGGATGAGCTATTAAGCGATTCATTTATGTAAGTAGCTTTACCCAGTTTAACACCACTGAGCTTGGCCAGTTGCTTGGCGCGGTTGGCCGCGTCGTTCATGGCATTTTCGCGTGCCTGCTCGTTGTACACTTCTGGTTTGTCCACTGTCAACGCGATGCTGTTGATGCGAGTGTAGTCGCCTCCGGCTGCAGCCACTGCATCTATGACTACGCCAGCATTGCCCACAGTGCGGATTTTTACTGTCACAGTATTGCTTACGCTGTATCCTTCCAGTACCTGTTTCCCGGTGTCCCGGTCGTAGCTGTACACGGGCGTAATATTGTAATACTGTGTGGCGATGTCTTTATCCGCCACGCCATTGCCCTTTAGGGCCGCTATTACGTCAGCCATAGCCTTGGCTGCCTGTTGCTGCGCGTTGGCTACGGTTGAAGCCTGAGCCTGAACGCCCAAGCTTACCACGGCCAGGTCAGGCGTCATCGTTACCTTGCCGACACCGGTCACCCAGATGCCGTTGTTCTGCTGGCTGATATTTGACTGATTGACATCGGAGCCGCTGCCGCTGGAAAACGAGCCGCAGCCCCAGGCGCTGACCGCCAGGACCAGAACGGCCAGGGCAGTGCCCAATATGAGTAATCCCTTTTTCATGATTGTCTCCTTTGCTTTCTATTGTGATTGCTTACTATCTATTATAACGCAGAAAACTGTCTTTGGTTATTCTTTAACTGGCATGTTTTGATTATTTGACCAGAGACTATTATGGTGCTGCGCTGGCTTTGCAATTAGCCATAAGCGGAGTACCGTAGTATAATTTGACCAACTAGATAGGAGTGAGATATTTGGGTAGTTTCCTGCGCGAAGTAATTGTCACTCTGCTCATCGCTTTGCTGCTCTTTCTTGGTATCCGCTACTCGATACAGAACTCCGAGGTTATCGGCTACAGTATGGAACCCAATCTGCACAATGGAGAACGGGTTTTGATAAACAAGCTGGCCTACCGCTTAGGTGGCACTCCTCACCGGGGCGATGTGATTGTGCTTATTCCACCCGAGACCCTGAGTTCTGAGAATGATTTTATCAAGCGCATTATCGGGTTACCGGGAGAGAGAGTGGAACTCAGAGGCGGCAAGGTCTATATACATCAGGCTGACGGCAACATCTTTGCGCTGGATGAGACCTATGTGCCGAATCCCTCAGTGCGGAATTACACCGGCGACGTCATCCCACCCGGACGGTATTTTGTCATGGGCGACAACCGCAATAACTCATCCGACTCGCGCGGCGGCTGGACGGTTGCGCTCAAGGATATTGTCGGCAAGGCCTGGCTGGTGACCTGGCCGCCTTCTGATATTGGACTGGCCCCGAACTATGCTTTACCTTCAGGTTGAAAATAAATGAAACCTATCCTGCGAGAAATTATTGTTACGCTCCTCATGGCTCTGGTTTTATTCCTCGGAATTCATTACGCACTGCAAAACGCCGAGGTCATCAGCGGCAGCATGCTGCCTACACTGAGCATCGGGGAGAGGCTGTTCATTAACAAACTGGCTTATAAATTCGGCCACCTGCTTCAGAGAGGCGACATCATCGTATTCGTCCCGCCTCCGCAAGTGAATTCGGACAAAGACTACATCAAGCGCATCATAGGTCTGCCTGGCGAAGTCGTCGAGATAACAGGCGGAAACGTGTATATTCATAAGACGGACGGCACAGTTATAAAGCTTGACGAACCTTATATAACTGCCCCAGCGGACTACACCTATACCAGCCCTGCCATCGCGCCGGATAATTACTTTGTCATGGGCGATAACCGCAATAATTCCGGCGATTCGCATACAGGCTGGACCGTACCCCGCAGCAACATCGTCGGCCGGGCCTGGTGGGTCACCTGGCCATTCAGTAAGTTCGGAGCGGCGCCCAATTACAAACTATCCGGTGCATAATGAGGGAGGGAAAGATGTCGAACCATGGGCAAGCTAATGTCGAGTCCCTTTTCAAAAAAACGGGTGCGGTGCTGGACGGTCATTTTCTGCTGACGTCTAGGCTGCATTCTCCGGTCTACTGGGAGAAATTCCGCATCCTGGAACATCCCAAATACACTCAACAACTTTGCGCTATGATAGCCGAGCGGTTTAAACCCGAAAATATTGATGTGGTGGCCGGGCCGACTACCGGGGGAATCATATTGGCATTTGAGGTGGCCAAACAGCTAGGCGTACGCTGCATTTTCGCCGAAAAAGAGGAGAGCGGGAAGCGCGCTTTTCGCCGCGGCTTCCTGCTGAAACCCGGCGAGCGGGTTCTTGTTGTGGATGACGTGCTCACTACCGGCAAATCGGTGAAAGAAGTCCTCGAGGCCGTCGCCGAGAAAAACGCCTCCGTTGTCGGCATCGGCGTGCTGGTGGACCGCTCCGAGCACGACCTCAAGCTGGGTTATCCCCTTTTCAGTTGCCTGCGCTCGGTCACTCCAGCATACAAACCTGAAGAGTGCCCGCTGTGCAAAGCCGGTAAGCCGCTGGTGAAACCCGGCAGCAGCCATAAAGCGGCGGACTGAACAGCTTCACACTTTTAGGCCGATCACTTTTTACTGATCAGGACTGTTTTAGTCAAGCTGATAAGTCCGTTATAATAATTTCCCTCTCCCCTCGTGGGAGAGGATTAAGGTGAGGGGGTATTCCGATATCTCTACAGGAGGAGCTTATGGACTCGCCTCAATTTATCGCCCTGGTAATGCTTTTGGTGGCGGTTATCGTCTGGTTTATTTATGTCATCCTGCGCTGGCGTTTCTCAAAGCGTTTTCAGGAATGGCAGGCGCTTGAACGCCAAACTCTGGAGGCGGAGCGCGAGAGAATTCGCAGGAGTGCCATCACGCAGAGCCGCTCGGTGCTGGGCGGCAAGTTCACCGAACAGATTGCGCCCTACCTCCCCGATTTCAAGTACGACCCCACCGAAGTGCGCTTTATCGGCACACCCTTCGACCTGATTATCTTCCCCGGTCTGGCCTGCGGTGACCCTCAGGAAATCGTTATCATGGAGATAAAAACGGGCAAGAACTGCCAGCTTTCGCCCGTCGAGCGCAAAATACGCCAGCTTATTGAGGACGGCATGGTGCGCTACGAGTTATTCCAGCCGCATGTCGAGGGGATAGAAGAGGGGGGATAAAGTCGAAGGCGAGAGAGTCTTCTCTAAACTACAGAAGGCGCTCCTACTTATTATTCGACCACTTATCGGCTAAATTGCCGATGACAGGTAATTTATACATCTGCCCCTGATAAGCCTTGACCATTAAAACTATCCAGAGGACAAAGGCCAGTATTCCAAGCCCACTGATTATCCAGACAATATTCGGCACCCATGATAATGCGAAGAAGATAATCATTAACACGACAGAAACGATGGTCGACTGCATTGCATGGAAGCGTATAAACTTCTTCTTGAGTCCCGAAAACCATAAAATCAGACCTGTAACCCATCCAAAAAGGTAACAAAGTGCGCCTAGGAAATTATCCTGAGATCTAATGTCCTGAGAAGTATCAGCCATATAATTCCCCCTTTTGTCTTTCAAGCTAAAGGTTATACCCCCTCACCAGGTTGTGTCAATAGCTACCTGTTGGGGTAATTGCACCACTTAAAGACACGGGTCTTGCGCGTGCTTAAATCAATTCACGAGCGCTTAAACTCTTTCCCCAACTGCTCGTGAGTCAGGCATATCAGCGTGGGGCGCCCATGCGGGCAGGAGTTGGGCAGGTCCACTTGCTCCAGTTGCCTCAGCATCTCGCGCATCTCGTCCTCTCCGAGCGTTTGCCCGAACCTCACCGCGCTATGGCAAGCGGTAAGAGCCATCAGCCGCTCCATGAACTGACTCCGCTCTCTGTCCCCTGACTCCAGCAACTCGCTCAGCATGGCTTTCCAGTTTTTGTCTGCCAGCATGGCCGGAACGGTGCGCGCCAGGTAGGTGCTTGTCCCGAAAGACTCCAGGAGGAACCCCATCTCCGCAAGGTCATCCACGTGCTGGGCGAGTATGCTCGCTTGCGCTGGGGTGACGTCGAAAGGCTCGGGGCTGAGTAAAGCCTGTACCTCCAGCTTGTCTAGTGTTTTCTCGCGGCTCAGTTTCTCAAACAGAATACGCTCGTGGGCGGCATGCTGGTCGATGAGGTATAAACCGTCCGGCCCCTCGGCTACGATGTAACTGTTTCTAATCTGGCCCAGCAGCCGGAGAGCGGGGAGGGTTACTTTAGGAGTGGCAAGGGGTTGGGTTTCAGACGAAGCGCTAGACTTAAGTGGCTCCGCGACCGGTTGCCGCGTCGTTGGAGGATGATGGCTGAAGAGCGCGGACTGTTTTGTCGTCTGATATGGTGCGGAAACCTCTGCGATGCTTGATACAGGTGTCATGTTTACCAGCGCCTGGCGCACTGCGCGCTGCACCGCCCCGAACACGGCCGACTCGTCTTTGAACTTGACCTCGCTCTTGGTGGGGTGAATGTTGACGTCCACGTCTGTGGGGGCGACCTCGATATTGATGACGGCAATGGGGTGCTTACCCGTCATCAGCAGGCCGTGATAGGCCTCCTCAACCGCATATGTCAGGCGACGACTGGTTATCCAGCGGCGGTTGACAAAGAGACTGACGTAGTTACCTGTTGAGCGCGATATAGCCGGGCTGGAGACCATGCCGCTTACCTTGATAGCTGCGTCAGCGTTCCATCCCTGCCCCCCGATGTCGAGCATATTGCGGGCGACTTCAAGCCCATAGACCTGAATTATGGCGTCGGAGAGTTTGCCGCTCCCCGGTGTAGTGAGGCTACTTTTGCTGTCCATTACGAGGCTGAACTTTACTTCGGGATAGGCTAAAGCGTACTGGCTGATGACGTTTGCGATGTGGGCAGCTTCAGTTGGCCGTGACTTGAGGAATTTGAGCCGGGCGGGGACTGACTGAAAGAGCCGCACGGCGCTGATGGTAGTCCCCGGTGCCCGCCCCAGCGCGCTTTTCTTGAGTGTCTTGCCGTCCCGCATGTGGAGACGTCCACCCTCGGTCGCGTTCGCTGGGCATGAGGTTATCTCCACCTCGGCAACGGCGGCAATGCTGGGCAGTGCCTCTCCACGGAAGCCCAGGCTGTGCAGCGAGAACATATCCTCGAAGCGCATTATCTTGCTGGTGGCGTGGCGCTGGAAGGCCAGTTCCAGGTCGGCTGGAGGAATGCCGCAGCCGTTATCACTGACGCGTATCAACTCCAGACCGCCCCCCTGTATCTCCACCGAGATTTGCGTGGCCCCGGCGTCGAGCGCATTTTCCACCAGCTCTTTGACCACCGAGGCCGGGCGCTCGATAACCTCGCCGGCGGCGATGCGCGATATCACCTGCGGGTCGAGGAGTTGTATTGGCACGGTCTATTCCACCTTCTCCAGCCGGGCGAAACTCAGCAGCAGCTTTTTGACCCCCACGCCCTTGAAGGCCACGATGGCCTCCATGTCGCCGCGCACCGGATGAGCGCTGATGATGACACCCTCGCCGAACTGGGCGTGGCGCACGGCATCGCCCGCTTTAAGCTCCGGCAGTGACTGGTCCTCGCCTGTCTCCTGGGCGGCCTCCCACTCATAGGCTTTCTGGGAGATTTTAGTCTCGGCGGTCTTCCATGGCATGGAGCCGGTAATGAGCTCGGCGGGAATATCTTTAAGGAAGCGCGAGGGCGCGTTGACGTTCGAGCCGCCCATCATGTTGCGGCGGAAGGCGCGCACCAGATATACCCTGTTCTTGGCGCGCGTGATGCCCACGTAACACAGGCGGCGCTCTTCCTCCATCTGCGCCGGGTCGTCGAAGGAGCGTATGTGTGGCAGTATGCCCTCTTCCATGCCCACGATGAACACCACCGGGAACTCCAGTCCCTTGGCCTGGTGCAGCGTGATGAGGGTAACGGTGTCCGTTGCTTCCTTGAGCCCGTCCACGTCAGACACCAGCGTCACGCCCTCCAGCAGGGCGGACAGCGCCTCGCCGGGCGGCAGCTCGTTATAATCCTGCACCACACCCCGCAGCTCCATGACGTTATCCCAGCGGTCTTCGCCGTCGGGCGAGGCCAAGACGCTTTCCTTGAAGCCGGTGCGGTCGATGACTCTGTCGAAGAAGTCCAGCAGCTTGAGCGCCCGGCTCTTGGCTTTTAAGTCCTCGACCATCTTGTAAAAGTCTGCTAATAGTTTGGTCGTCCTGGGGCTGAAGAGCTTCAGAACCTCGCTCTGCTCAGTCATCTCGCGTATGCCGCCGTAGAGCGACAGCCCCAGCGGCTTGGCCCAGGCGCCCAGGTCGGCCACGGTGCGCTCGCCGATGCCCCGCTGGGGGACGTTGATGACGCGCATGAGCGAGATGTCGTCGGCCGGGTTCTGTATCAGGCGCAGGTAGGCGATGACGTCCTTGACCTCTTTGCGCTCGTAGAAGCGCGTGCCGGCCACCAGCTTGTAGGGCGTGCCGTAGCGGATGAAGGCCTCCTCCAGCGCGCGGGACTGGGCGTTGGTGCGGTACATGACCGCCACGTCCCGCAGTTTGGCCTCTCCACGCCCGGTGAGCTTCTCGATCTCGTTGACCACGAACTGGGCCTCTTCCTGCTCGTTGTAGGTCTCGGCCAGCGTCACCGGCGTACCCTGCTCGTTCTCGGTGAAGAGCTCCTTGGGCTTGCGCTGCTTGTTGGTGGAGATAACGGCGGAGGCCGTGTCCAGAATAGTCTTGGTGGAGCGGTAGTTCTGCGCCAGCAGGATGGTTTTGGCCTCGGGATAGTCCTTCTCGAAGTTGAGGATGTTGCGCAGGTCGGCCGAGCGCCATGAGTAGATAGACTGGTCGGGGTCGCCCACCACGCACAGGTTGCGGAACTTGCCCGCCAGCATCTTCACCAGCTCGTATTGCACCAGATTGGTGTCCTGGAACTCGTCTACCATTACGTGAACATAGCGCGACTGGTAACGCTCCAGCACCTCTTTGTGCGTGCGGAAAAGCTCCACGGTGCGCATCAGCAGGTCGTCGAAGTCGAGGGCATTGGACGCCTTGAGCATCTCCTGGTAGCGCTCATAGACGCGCCCGGCCACCTCCTCGAAGTAGCTGCGCCCGCGCTTGATGTAGTCTTTCGGCCCGAAGGTCTGGCTCTTGGCGCTGGAAATCTGGTTGAGCACGGCGGCGGGCGAGTGCTGCTTGGGGTCGAGATTAAGCTCTCCCATGGCGCGCTTCACCAGTGAGAGCTGGTCGTCCTGGTCGTAAATCACGAAGCCGGACTCGATGCCCACGGCCTTGCCCTCGATGCGCAGCAGGCGGGCGCAGATGGCGTGGAAGGTGCCCATGTTTATGTCCTTCGCGGCGGTGCTGGCAAGGGCGCTCAGGCGCTCCTGCATCTCGCGGGCGGCCTTGTTGGTGAAGGTGACGGCTAAGACGTGTCGCGGGCTGACGCGGCAGACCTTTACCAGATAGGCGATGCGGTGGGTGATGACGCGCGTCTTGCCGGAGCCGGGCCCGGCCAGTATCAGCACGGGGCCGGAGATGGTTTCGACAGCTTCTTTCTGGGCGGGATTGAGGCCTGCGAGTATGTCGGTCATAGGGTATTAAGTATAGCATTTAGACGCCTCTCTTTTCTCTCCACGGGCTAAAAACCTCCGTCGTATAAACGAAACGACTAAGGAAGCACGCGGGAGACTCTGATGCGAGGTAGGGAATGCCATTCTGGGAGGTCGAAAGACTGGCCGAATCAACACTTTTATCATCTCGCTCTTGAGGGGGGATAAGAGGGAGGTGAGAGTCAAGTTTCTGTGAGGGAGGTTTGACTGATGTATAATACTCGTGGTCAGCAGGTGGAAGTATGACAACAATTAAGACAACCAAAAACGGTATTGATTATCTACGTGGAATTCTTAAAGAAAAGGCCAGAACCGTCACTCGCGTAGTTTTTTGGAAAATCCATCATAAAGATGCACTCCGGGAAGATATTTGTCTCAAGATAGGTAGATATAACAAAAACGACGACTCTTCCGAAACGCCTACAGATACATCCCCAAAAAGTGAATTAACTTTAGAATGTGATGAATTCCACGAACTAATCAATTTCTTGTCAGAAAATTACGAGCCCTTTAAGAAGGGCGTTCGGGAATATTTTCCTCTTGACGAAAAATTTGATCACGAAAAAACCGAGCATTTAAAAGCAATATTTGATAATCCAGACCAAGAGACATTATTAAATTTCATAGCAGAGAATAACATTTTGCCTGAAGACCTGATTGCCGGACTGCAAAATCGCGCAAGAAAAAAAGCAATAATAGAGTTCGAAAATATGCTCGGTCGGAACCTGCTTGAGCAAAGATGGCAAGAATGGTTTAAACGCAATGATTGGGTACTCGGAAGCGAATTTGTGAAAATACTAGATGAACGAGAAATTGACTCAGAACATATAAGCGATTATTTAATCCAAGCCTATGATGGGTTTCTTGATATAATTGAAATCAAGCGCCCAGAAGGTAGTTTAAAGTTTTGGCTTGAACAGAAAGATCATGGTAACTATGTTCCTTCTATTGAACTAACTAAAGCAATTACTCAAGCTACTATTTACCTTTATGAAGTCGAACGTGAGGCAAACAGTATTAAGTTTCTTGAGAGGGTTGGCAATGTAAAAACAATAAAACCTCGTTGTATATTAATATTTGGAAGGTCTAATAACTGGTGTGACGAAGAACGCGAAGCTTATCGTATTCTGAATTCGAATTATCATAATTTAACAATAATGACTTATGACCATGTTTTAAGTAGAGCGAAAAAGATAACGTCGCTTAATTCTGAGGAAGCTGTTTGAGGAATTAGCCCAGCACAACAATTTAATCTATTGTATCGGCAATTAATTAACAGTTGCTTTATATTATGCCAACTCCCCCTTCCCCGCCCCAGAACATCCGTGCTATAATATCGGAGGGCAAGTGAGTTATTCTCGCGTATTTGTACACAACCCGAAATAGGGGTATTTGAATCCTTTCGTTCCGCCCCGTGCGTAAAAAACCGGAACGAATGCCCGAAAACCCGTAAATGACAGAAAAACTAGTGAGTGGGAGGGAAAACGAATCATGGAAATCGAAGAAATAGGCAAAACAAATCATGGCTGCGGCGGAAACAAATCGCCGTTCCAAGTGTACGAAGTTCACGCCTGAATATCCGTTTCCCAAAGCTAAATATTAAATCTTCGTTTCCCGATAAAAGGCTCCTCCCCAAAACGAAAACGAATCGCCAGAAGCACCCTGAGGGAATACGCTGTAAAGCAAATGAGATTGCTTCGGTTGCTACGCAACTCTCGCAACGACGACGGGGACTACGTATGCAAAAGTTCAGAAACATATTGGACTCTCTGGGAGGTGAAGATGGGGAGTCCGGATGAAGCAAATCTATGTAGAAAGTTATTACCGGAGCGGCTAT
>QZJY01000046.1 GCA_003597995.1 Dehalococcoidia bacterium | reverse complement strand
GGTATCGGTGCCAACGCGGCAGTAATGGCTGACGGTTCGTGGGAGATGCCCTTCGGACCGGTGCCCATCGATCAGGAGCTTGCCGCTGCCGTCGTGCGCCACGCACCCGTAACGGTTGATGCGACCGCCCACCTCCGCGAGCATTCCCTGGAGGTGCAGGTTCCTTTTCTCCAGTACTTTCAGCCGAAGCTCACAATAGTGCCGATCCTGTTTTCCCATCTCTCATATGCCGCCTGCGCCACACTCGGCCGCGGGTTGGCGACAGCGGTAAAAAACAGCACTCGCGAAGTGCTGCTGGTGGCGAGCACGGACATGAGCCATTACGAGACAAGGGAAACCGCGCAGCGGCAAGATCGACTGGCTCTCGAACGGATAGCCGATCTCGACCCGGAAGGGCTGTACGAAACCGTTTCGCGCCACAATATTTCCATGTGCGGGGTTATCCCCACGGTGATAACGCTGATCGCCGCGCAAGGACTCGGCGCGGAGCAAGCAGCGCTGGTGCGCTACACCGATTCCGGCGCGGCAACGGGCGATACCAGCCAGGTGGTTGGGTATGCGGGATGGGTGGTGAGATAGCCTTCTTTTCACCAGCCCCACGCCGGCAAGAGGTGTTTCAAAAGACGCAGCTCGGTTGTGGGCGTCACATGCGCGACAATTTCTCTTGACATAGTCATTCAATTTTCCTTATTTTAGAGCCTCTCAAGCGCTGGGGGATCGTCTAACGGTAGGACAGCAGACTCTGACTCTGCTTATCGGGGTTCGAATCCCTGTCCCCCAGCCAATTTTTCTTCCGACCTTCCCTAGTGACAAATATTGTCACCCGCAAACTCCCCGACTGACAAAATTTGTCACCCGGCCACTCTTCTTTTTCACTCCCCCGGCAATTCCGCACCTACTCGGCGCCACGTTTGATACAACTTTAATCAGCTGAAAAATGCGCAATTAACATCCGTGCGCCGCTCCCTTTTGCTTCGGCCAATAAAAGTGGTACGCCGATTGCTAGTAACAGGACGACACACGATGAGCACTCGAAGAACCGGAGGAGAACGGAAGGAAAAGAGAAAAGATATTGCGGTCAGGTAAAAACCAAGGATTAAGAAAGAAGCAGTTTCTCATCACCAACCGAAGGAGGGTAAGTATGCGTAATTTGATGCGGAAGGAGAACGGCCAGAAAGGCTTCACCCTGATCGAGCTCATGATCGTCGTCGCCATCATTGGTATTCTGGCGGCGGTGGCCATTCCGGCCTACATGAACTACATTCAGAAATCCAGGGTGACGGCTCTCGTCTATCCGGGCCTGCACTCCATCCAGACCAACCTGGGTCTCTATTATGCAACCAACAATTCGATTCCATCTGTTGCCGCCACGTTAGCGACGATGATGGAGGATGCAGACACCACGCGCTTTAACGTTTCGGTCACCGCCAGCGATGTCCTAACAATTACAGTCGACAGCACTGCTGCTACCAGCCCACTTTATAAATTAGATAATTATGTTCTTACAGCCAGACCAAGGACTTCAGGCGGGAAAATAACCCGCTGGTCATTGGGCGGCTGTCTTGCCACCAAGCTTGGTCTGCAATCGGAAACTTGATACCCGTCTCTCGATTTGGGCCGTCTGTTGACTCGGAGCGAGCATTTACTGCTCGCTCCGATTTTTCTTTTGCTGGGACCTTAAGATTGCTCCACAACAAGTTAGAGTTCCATCCGGCATGCCTAGGTCGTTGAGGTCCTCCCTCCTGCTCAGCTCTGCCGGTTTCATCCCATAATGACGTCGGGTATCAAGCGTGGTAAGCTCTTGCGTGAACGGTGATGCCGTTATCGCGGGACGCAGGACCTGACTGGCTCCTCGGAAATTCCGCTTATCTCATTTCCATATCCGTGAGCTGTAATGCAAAGCAACATCTCCCCCGAATCTTGGCCAATCAAGCTCCTTTTCCCTCTATTTCTCATCCTCATCGGCGCGTCGTATTGTCACACATTGTATTCACCACTGACGCTCGATGATTTTGCCTCCTTCGTGGAAGTGCGCGAGGTCTATATCAACGAGGTCTCCCTGGAGGCACTCAGACAGATAGCTGAGAGCCGTTTCGGCTTAGCGCGGTTCCTCCCCATGCTTTCTTTTGCCATCGACCACCGCCTGAGCGGAGGGGGCATCGTCCAATTCCACATCACCAACATCGCCATCCACCTGCTCGCCACTTTGGCGCTCTATGCCTTTTTATCCGGCCTCATGCGCTTCGATGCCTGCCGTCTTGCGATCAGGATGATGTCGCCCGCCCACTTCTGCCTCTTTGTCGCCGTGCTTTGGGCAACGCATCCGGTTCAAACGAACGCGGTCACCTATATTGTACAAAGAATGGCCGCCATGATGACGATGTTCTACCTGGCAACACTTGCGTGTTACCTTTACGCTCGAGTGATCAAAATCGGTGCCAAAAGTGGCGTGCTGTATACCGCGGCTGGCATTTTTGCCATTGCTGCACTACTTTGCAAAGAAAACGCTGCCACACTGCCGCTGGCGATTCTACTTCTCGAGGCCATCTTCATCTCCCCTCAAATCGGCCTGAGGCTGCAGCGAGCAATCACCCGACGCCGCGCTCTCGTGACCGCCCTGCTCTTGTTGCTCCTGGCTCCGCTTGCCGCCGGATCACTTGAGCGCTACGTTATGGCCGGTTATGAGATCCGCCACTTTACGCTGCTGGAACGGATCCTGACCGAGCTGCGCGTCGTTGTTTCCTATCTGTCGCTTCTCGCTCTACCGCTTCCGAATCGACTCAACTTGGATCACGATTTTTCCCTTTCCAGCTCTCTCCTCTCACCGCCGACCACGCTCTTCTCATTGCTCTTTCTTTTGGCCATGCTGCTGACCGGCATTCGAACACGAAGACAAGAGCCCTTGGTAGCGTTCGCTATCTTCTGGTTTTTCCTACAGCTTATCATTGAATCATCAGTTGTACCGCTCGAGCTCGTTTTCGAGCATCGTCTTTATCTTCCCTCAATCGGCTTTGTTCTGGTGGTCGTCACCACCATCGACCGGGTATTCGCCTATTTAGGCCGGCACAATTTACAAAGGCCACACCAAGTGGCATTTCTTTGCCTGGTTATCCTGACCTGCGTCTTGTCCCTGCTCACCAGCGTGCGCAATTACACGTGGCGCGACCCACTATCCATTTATGGCGACAGCCTGCGCAAGTCACCGGTTAAGCCGAGAGCCATGGTAAATTATGGAACGGCGCTGATTCGGGCTGATCGCCTCGATGAAGCACTTCCGCTTATGGAACAGGCGATCGCACTCGGCCGGCCAGGCGAAGAGGAATACGTAAACGCAGCTAACAACATTCTTGCAGTACTCGTACGAGAAAAAGAGTATGCGCAATCGATTGAAAAAGGTGAGAGCTACTTGACCCACATGCCGCCGAACGTAAACGGATCCGGCTTTGCCAAGTTTATGTTCAACCTAGGCTACAGCTACTTCAACCTTGGCCGATATGAGGAAGCCCTCGGTGCTTATGTCCGTGGTCTGGCTCAGGAAAATGCCAGCGAGCAGCTCTTCCTCACTGCGATGCGCAGCACCTATGAGGCTGCCTTGTCCAAGGGAAGCAACGAGGAGCTTGAAGAGATCGATCGCGAAGTCGCAGTGCTGCTAAAAATGGCCGCGCTCATGATGCAGCTGAAGCATTATGACCATTGCCGGTCATTTCTTGACGAAGTCATTGCCGCTGACTCGGCAAACCAGAAAATGAGGACTATAGAGGAGCAGCTACAATCAGAACTGATTGCCAACGAAAACGCGACAAGGAGCGCAGACATCACCCAGGATGCAGACTATCAGCAGAACATCCGCTTCCGATGGACGATGAGAGCGGCAACATTTCTCCTTCGCCATTATGCGCCCCTCCGGCCGCTGGCGGGCAAACTCCTCACCTTTGCACAACAGATGGAGCCAGCTAATCCATTCGCGGCGGCCATGATAATCGAATACTTCCTAGCAAGGGACGACTCATCTGCCGCCATGGCAACTGCGGAACAAGCCATCAGGCAGCACGAGAGTTTCCCGCCACTTCTGGACCTAATCGGGAACGGTTATCTCGCCCGCGGTGACCACCAAAGAGCTGCAATCGTCTTTAGCCAACTCCTGGCCATTTATCCCGGCCATCCGCGATGGCGGGATTATGACACTGTGATTAGGAAAAACCTCTCTCAACTGCCGGCATCCGAAGATTCGCCGAACCTATCCCCCCCGACTTCCCAAAGCTGATAGTTCGGCGAGCGTAGGAGGATGGGACGAAAATATTCGGGCTCTACCGGCGCCCCCAGCCAAAAAAGGCGATTGAAAAGCCGCCCCCACGATTCCTTGCTCATAAGAAGAGCAAAACCAGGTTCTTCAAAAATATCCAAAATATATTCTCCCTTGGCATCGCCGCTCTGGACAGGTCGGTTGCCATATTCGTAGCGACGGATTCCCCCTGCTCCTCGTACCTGAGCTTGGCTCAGAGGTACAGTTTCGCGGCCGTCGAGCTGCAACTGTCCGCGTACAAGGTCGGCCTCCATGGTGCCGCTGCTATTGGAAAGGCTAAGGCCTTTTAATATAATACGGTTGAACAGCTTTGATGGCAGCGGGATATCGCCGCCTTGCTTTCGCCCATCCCAAGTTCCCAACGATTCGATCCAATAGCTCACTTGCATGGTTCCCCAGTCAAGGAAAAGATAGACCGGCCGAGTCGACGAGGGGAAAAAGTAACGCAGCCACTCTTCTAATGTCTTTTCGGCAGTAAGTAGCTCGGCTTCCCTCAAAATCGGCACCGCTTCTTGCGGGCCGGCAGCCAGTATCTCTTTGAGGAGGACCAGCCCCCTTGCCGGGTCATTACCTAGGGCAGCATAAATTTTACGTATTCCCGCTCCGCCGTGAGAGATATAGAACCGGATGAAATTCGCAGCCAAACGGGGATTCGAGGTGGCAAGCGGAATGGCATTATAGACTGACAGTTCGCCATCATGGGCCTGGCCGTCGCATATCGTGGCGCGGCCGCTCCGAAGCATGAGAGGATAGCCGTTGTCGCACCAGGTCCATATAGCAGCATCTTCAGCCGTCATTTCCCGCACTGCATCCATGCCGGCAATCGTGGCTGGCGGAAAGGGCGAGGCGAAGGAGGCCCCTCCCTGGTACGATGTCCATAAGATGTAGATAATCAGACTGGGGATAAGGATGTACTTCAGGCTGCGAAAAGAGATCAGATTGTATAACTCGGAGAGCATGAAGCCAAAACCGAGTGCGACAACAGGAGCCAAAAATATCATGAACCGTTCAGCAACAAAGGTTAAGCCTGCGAGGATCAAAGGCGCAATCAGCAGGAGTGTTTCTCGGGGCCGCTTGCGGGCGAGCAGCAGAAGGCCTGCTCCGCTAAAGACAAACGCGGCTAAACTACCGGTAGATCTAGCGATGATATCAGCCGCGGGCAAGTTATTCTGCTCGGAAATCACGCCCGCTATTGCCGGAAAAGCACCGCGGGCGGGCGCGACGAGGTACTCGTAAAAAGTATGAAATTGGCTGAGAAGCTTAGAAGGGAATTGAATTCCTTGCCAGAGAAAAACCAGGCCAAGAATAGCTAACGTCGCTAGCAGAAACTGTTTCGCTTCTCGGGCCGGCGGCCGATAGAAGAAAAGCAGCGCCACGGCGAGCGGCATGAAAAACAACGCTATTACAACCGATGGTGCTTGATCCCACCACCAAAGAAAGAAAAGGCAGACAACTCCGCCAAGCCCCAGAAAGCCATATCTCTTCTTTCCTTTCTCCCGGACAAAAAGGAGGAGACAGAAGGGGGCCATGAGCGTGAAAAAAGGGATGAGACAGTCGGTGTCGTACTCGCCCAAGGAGCTTTTGGCTACGAAGGAGTTCGAGGCCAAGCCCATGGCCACGGAGGCCAGCCCCATGATCCGGCCGGCTAACAACCTCCCTATACCATAAAGCGGAATCGCCAGCAGCACCCCCAACAATGATGGAAGAACAACAGCAACCCAGGACAACGAAAATGGCGTCAGCCGGACAATCGCAGCGGTCAAGACCGAAAGCAAAGGAGGCGGCCAGGGGCGAGTGGGGTTATCAGGAATGGTACGGAGCTCGTCGATCGGCTCATATCGCTGCTGGAGCAGATCTTGGGCAAAACGCAAATAGTGATACCCGTCGCCGTTGGCGATAAGCGGCTCCTGTCCGAGAAAAGCAGCTTCCGGATTGCTGCGCCAAGCTACTATGTCATCAAGACGAATAATGAGTCCCCAGAGAATCAATACCCCAAGCGCGACCGCTTCAAGGAGATGAAATAAACGAGGCTCTTTTTCAATAATGCTGTGCATGGCACCGACAGAATTCACGTTCCGTTCATTCGTTCGCTCTTTTTGCCTTTACTTCCTTAAGCCGTGCCCAGACCGAAACCACTGGTGCCCCGGCACCCTCATATAGCTTTGTTACGCGCAAGAGCGTGAGAGACCCCGCAAGCCGATCGTAAGGGTAAAATGGTGTGCCAATGGAGGGAGATGTGGCATTCATCAAATGGAAATATTCAATTTTTTCGTCAGCTACTCGTTTTCTTAGCTCATTATCATCTGCTGCAATTGGTGTACTTACGGCTACTTTTCCTGCGTAATAACCGACCAGGGAAGGCTTTATACTGAAAATTCTCGTTTCTGGGGACAGCAACCGCCCGGCCTCGCGAAGGTCTTCAACAAGGACCTTCATAGCTAAAGTATCACGAAAGGCCACCTGCGTGTCGGGCTGATACCAGGAAATGCATCTCCGAAATCTGGTGATCTCCGGAGGTGCGGCCAGATACCGCTGGGCCAGTTGGTTGAGCCCTGGAATGGCATTCACGAAAGAAAGAAATATGAGCGTCGCAACCACCTTAGCGCGAGGCTCAAACCTGGGGCCACTCATGCGGTCTTGGCACAAGCATAGCGCTTGTCCGATAAAGATGGGAATAATTACCGAAACGAACCGTTCAGACTCGGCGGGAAACGGCCACAGGAGCATTATAAGAAGATAGATCGCGATATAGTAGCCGTCCAATTTCCGGGCTCGAAATCGCGCGACTGCTCCCCAGAGACAAACCGAGCCTAGACCGATTACCAGCGGCAACCAGTACTCAAAATTAAAATACCAGCCGTAACCTATGGCGACCACCTGGCCCAGTAGAAAAGAAAAAAAATCGCCGGGAGAGCGCCCCCGGTAGTGACTGAGAAAAGCATCCAGGTACCCGGAGCCGCTCTCTGCCCTCAAGATTACAGACAATAATAATTGGAACACAATCGGCAGCACGGCTATTAATCCCGGCAGGAGGCTCTTCCTCACTCTGTTCATCAGAAGATAAAGGATGAAAGCAGTCACCAAGGAGAGGCCCATGCTCCGAGTAAGGCTGGCGGCGGCGATCATTGCCGCGACGGCAAACAAATAAATCGGTCGCTGCTGCCGCTCATAACACCCTATGCAATAGAGACTAAGCAGAGAAAAAAGTAAGAATAAACCCTCGCTCCAAATAGCCAGGGCATGCAGAAGAGTGGCCGGCAGAATGGCGTAGGCGAGCACTGCCATAGCGGCATAACTGCCCGGAACGCCCGTGCCGATCAGCCAAGCACGATAGCAAATAAGGGCCAGGAGGAGAAAAGTAGTCGTCATCAGGTGGGCAACGAGAACGCTTTCTCCGCCGCCCAAAAGCCCCAGAAGGAAGGGGTAAAGGGGTGGATATGGACAGTGAGCGGCAAAATAGCTTGCTGGGACGGAAACCGGTGCCCATGGAGAAAACTGCTGGGCCATGAGGAGGTAATAAGCACTGTCACCGGCCAGCTCGGCCAGCTCGTGGCTCCATGTCCAGAAGAAGTAGCCGCTGGCGAGTAAGGCCCACCCGGTTACATAGCCGGCTCTTTTCACGTCGTGCCCCCGAATCTCAGGTCAACAGCAGCGGTTTCCGTTTGACAACCATTCGATCACCAACTATTTTTTTAAAGTTGGTGTGAGCAGCAGCCGCCCTAACAGAAGACAATATCATGCTCGCCCAAGCAACTAATATACTGCACGCCAGCCGCTGATGCATGCTCTAGGATGAGCCCTCGCCAGCCCGTGAACAGCAGGGAGAAGCTTTACGGAATGGTAAAGACACAATGAAAAATATGGGGATCTCTGTGCTAATTACCGTTCTTTTGCCCGCCTACAACGAAGAAGCGAGCATCGGTGAGACGATCAAGTCTATCCGGCAGCTCTATCCCAACTTTGAGGTCCTGGTCGTCGATGACGGCTCGACAGACCAGACCATGCGGATCGCTGTCGAGGCGGGGGCCAATGTCTGGCCCCATCCGTACAATATCGGCAACGGTGCAGCCGTTAAAACCGGCCTTCGCTGTGCCTCCGGAGACTGGGTGGTGATGATGGATGCCGATGGCCAGCACAACCCCGCCGATATCGGCCGGCTCTTGGAGCACCGGGAACGCTATGATATGATAGTCGGAGCGCGCGGCC
This sequence comes from Dehalococcoidia bacterium, assembly GCA_003597995.1. Classification (NCBI taxonomy): domain Bacteria; kingdom Bacillati; phylum Chloroflexota; class Dehalococcoidia; species Dehalococcoidia bacterium. The sequence goes on along the minus strand of QZJY01000046.1, from coordinate 2,520 downwards.
GCATCTCCCAGGCCAACCTGCACCGCAACATCGCCAACCGAATCTATAACGCTTTGGCTTCGTACGTTACCAAATTCAAAGTGGAAGACCTCACTTCCGGTTTTCGAGCGGTCAGGACTGAAACTGCCAGGAAATTCATTTACTTGCTCCCCAACACCTTTTCCTACCCTTCCACATTGACGCTCGCTTATCTCCGGAGCGGCAGAAGCATTAAATACGTGCCGATTAAAACGGGCACTCGGAAAGGGAAAAGCAAAATCAGTTTGCTGCGGGATGGAGTCCGCTTCTTTTTGATCATCACCAAGGTTGCCACCCTTTTTTCACCTTTCCGGGTATTCTTGCCCATCAGCTTTTTCTTTTTCCTCGCGGGGATCGGTTATTACGTTTTTACGTTCATCACCTCGCATCGTTTCACCAACATGTCCGCCGTGCTGCTGACCAGCTCGGTGATCATTTTCATGATGGGACTCATCTCCGAGCAAATTTCACAAATGCGTTACGAACGAACGGAAAGAGACTGAATAAAATGACCGCACGGGCTCTTATCACTGGTATTACCGGCATGGTCGGATCGCACCTCGCCGACTACTTGCTCGAGCATACTGACTGGGATATTTTCGGCATGTGCCGCTGGCGCAGTCCGCTTGACAATGTCGCCCATCTTCTGGAACGGGCTAACCGGCGGGATCGGCTTTATTTCATCGAAGGCGACCTGACCGATTACCTTTCCCTCCAGCAAGCGGTGGATAAAAGCCGCCCTGACTACGTCTTCCACTTGGCAGCCCAAAGCTATCCGAAAACCAGCTTTACTGCTCCGCTCCAGACGCTGGACACTAACATCCTTGGCACCGAGCGGCTTCTCGAGGCGCTCCGGCACTGCAAGGATGTTGATCCTGTCATTCATGTCTGCTCTTCCTCCGAAGTTTTCGGCCGGGTGCCGAAGGAAAATCTGCCCATTGATGAAGAATGCTCGTTCCATCCGGCTTCTCCCTATTCTATTTCCAAGATCGGCACCGACCTCATTGGCAGGTTCCATGCCGAGGCCTACGGCCAGAAAGTCATGGTCACCCGCATGTTCACCCATACCGGACCGCGGCGGGGTGATGTCTTTGCCGAATCGACATTTGCCAAGCAGATAGCCATGATCGAGCAGGGCTTGATTCCGCCGGTGGTGAAAACCGGCAATCTCGATTCGCTCAGAACCTGGTCTGACGTGCGTGATGCTGTGCGGGCCTATTACCTGCTGGTCACAGTGAATCCGATCCCGGGAGCTTATTACAATATCGGCGGCACCTTTTCCTGCACTGTAGGACGCATGCTCGACTTTCTTATTTCGATCTCGACGAAGAAGGAGATTGAGGTGCAAGTTGATCCGGAACGGATACGTCCCCTTGACGCTGATCTCCAAGTCCCTGACACGGGGAAATTCAGAGCCCACACCGGTTGGAAGCCGGAAATACCTTTCGAGAAAACAATACACGATCTTTTAGTGTACTGGCGCGAACGGATAACACGAGGATGCTACCTGACAAGGTAGCGTCACCTCACCTGCAACCTGCCGTCCTGCTCGCCACTGCTTCAGGAGCGGTCCCAATTGGCTTTCAGGACACAATTCTCGGCAAGCGCCTCATTCGCCAACCCCCAATCCTCCTCATTCAGAACATAACCCGCTTGGCCCCGAACAATTTTTTTACACAGCTCGTAGTACTCCCGCCGGGTCGGCTGCCGAATGCCGCGGACCTTGATGACTCGTGTGTCATAGAGCCACCTGGATATACCGCTCGCCCGGGCCAGCCGCACAAAAGAGGGTCCGAACAGATTAGCGGGAATGAATCTCCCCAGCCAGGCAGGGAAAGGTATAATGGACTGCAATATCCGGTTTCTGTAGGATGAGCCATGCTCGATCTTATAGATAGAGCAATCGAGCAGCACATCCTTGATCCCGGCCGCGTAAGCACAAAATTCCAGCAAGCCGTCGCAGTAAGATGAATTGATCTGCGCGCACTCCCTATAGCCCCGCAGTTTTTTCATGTTGTCCAATGAAAGAAGCTGGAAATCGCCATCGGAGTTGAGCCGTAGATCCGGGAGCCCGCCAACATAATATTTCATTTTGATCATCCTGGTCGTGACATGCTCCCGACAGAACTCCAATTTCTGCGCCACAGTCCAATGGTGGTATTCGAGAACCTCCGCTGCCACGTCACAGCGCGTACAGCGGTACTTGCTATTTGGCTCGAGCTGGCCGGCGGCTAGCAAGGCCAATACCTCTTCCGACCAGATTATATCGCTGGCTCGCAGCACGACGAACTGCCCCCTGGCCCGTCGAATCCCGCAGTTTACGGCCACCGAATTGTTAATGGGAGAGAGATGGGCATTCTCGTAGCGCTGGTGGATGCGAGGCGGGACCACCAAAACCCGAATGGTCAGATAACTCGATTCCTGCGGGAAGACAAGCGCCTTGTATAATGGGTCGCGGTCAGGCGGCGGATTCCATTCCACCAAAATGAGCTCGGTGGTTAT
>QZJY01000045.1 GCA_003597995.1 Dehalococcoidia bacterium | reverse complement strand
TTTACGTGCGTAGGGTAGCTTACCCTCGCGTGCCCATTGCTGCCGCACCTCTGGGTCCGTCGGCTCCGCGCCGGTAATGTTGCCGGACATTGCCATGTCGAGCCCGACAGCAAGGAGCGCTGACCCGGTCGACATGCGCGCAATTGCGATGTCACGGCGCGCGCCGCCCGCTTCGATATCCGCGCGCCAACGGCCCACCAGCGGTGCGAGCGGCGTTCTCTCCATCCCGGCCAGGAACATATTGGGTGGGGTGTTTCTGAACGGCATTAATATAGTGCCGATAACGGGAGTCTGGGATACCGTGCTCGCGAACCTGCGGGCCAGGTTGTCCTCGGTGTTGGTGAACGTGTTGTACTCCGCCGATTTTATGCCGGCCAATTTTATGTGTTCCGGCGGGTCCTCCGTCAGCTGCGCTATGCGCGCTGCGAGGCCGTCCGCCTGTATCCGCCCCGCCGACAACTCTTGCATGGCTTGGCGCCGCGCGTGCGCGTGAACTTCACCTCGGTACGCTATCGTCTTGAACAGTTCATCGGCGGCGCCTAGCAGCCGGAATGTGCCGGTGCTCGTGGCGTCGATCACGTTCAGCGTGCGCCCGATTGTTGATTTATTCGCCACATCCCACGCTTCAGCGGACAGCGCGCCGATTTGGCTATCCTCCATTTTACTTACGCCGTAGCCTGTTTTGTTCGTCGCTAGCGCTTTCCACATCGTGCCATACTCGTCGGACGCGGCGCGCATTGCCGCCGGCCCCTGTGCTATGGCGCGCGCCCCTTTTGCTGATATGCGCAGCGCGTCTTTTATTCCTTCAACCTGGCCCGCCCACATTGCCAACGCTTCACCTTTCTCTACGCCACCCCTCGTGTTCAGCGCCACAGATACTCCACGGGCTACAGAGCGCTCCGCGACCTCCATCATTGCCATGGTGGCGCCGCCTAGCGCATTGGCTACGTGTGATGCCGGATTGGTTAGCATCCCGGAAATATACAACTGCTTCACGGCGGCCTTTGTCTTGGCCCACGGAGACTTGGCAACCATCTTCTCAATGCCAGCGTAATTGCCGGTGTCGAGTAGATTCTGGAGCGACTTCACTATCTCTTTGGTGACGCCTTGCCCGCCACTCTGTTCCAACATCGCTTGCATCTGTTGCATGCGAATAGCATCCGCCTTCGCGGATATGCGCAGTGCACCGAGCGCTCGGCCCGCCTCAGTCTTCGCCCCCTCCACTTCCCGCTGGATCATGTGGGCAATAGCTATCATCTTGCGCGTAGCGTACAAATTCGCAGTTGATGGGTTGACGTTCGTCGCGCGAACCACTTCTGCGAGCTTGTCGCCCGCCGATGCCCACAGTGTGCGCAGCGCTGTTAATTCCTCCGCGTTGGCCGCGTCCCCTTTCCCACGCTTGGCGAGTAGGTCCCATGCATCCAACCGACTCGCAGCCAATTCTGTCGTCTTGAAGCTGCGGGTCTTGCGCCCAGCGTTGTCTAGATTTTTAGCCGTTACGTCGGCCAAGTTTTGCAGCACAGTGCGCATATCGTCGGGGCTGTCTACGCGCGCCCAATTTATTTCGTAATGCTCTGCCTGATCATCCAACGGTTTAGCTAAATCAGCGGGCGTGATGCCCTCCGTTTGCCCCATTGCGCTGCGAGCTTTCCTCTTTATAAGGATCTCGTCGGTGTCTAAGTCGCCAAGTACACTAAGGTCTGGCTTCGGCGCATCCTGCGCGGCCTTTACCTCCGCGTCCATCGGTATGGGCGCTTCCTTTGCGGCGGCAGTCTCTAGCTTTGATTTTGCCGCGCGCGCCGCGTGAATCGCTTTGACTCCGGCTACCGCGCCGTCGATGACCGTGGTGGCGACGTGGCCAACGAACACTTCCTCAAACGCGGACTTCAATCTCCCGATGGCCGCGTTGTCTTCTGGGTCAGCTTCCAAGGCTGCGGCGACCGGGTTCGCTAACGCTGGATATTCTTGCACGAGATCCGACAACCGCCGTTCGTGCGGGTCCATTGCCGCGAACCCCGCCAGTGCGCTCTTCGCGGTTATTTGCGTCACCGCGCCGGCACTCTGCATTTTCTTGAAATTACCCAACGCAGCCCCCGCGCCCGCAAATCCTGCGGCGAAACGCGCAATAGCTCTTACCGCGCCGCCTGTGGTGCTGTCCGCTTGTTCAGTCGTCGGCGCGCGTAACTCATTTTCAGCCGGCACGCCAGATTCCCACGACAGGCCATTTTCGTCTAGGCGGAGGGTGCCCAAGTCGAATATGTTCTCGTTGGCCCACTGCGCCGCTTCGTGCGCCATGTCCGACACTTCGTTGACAGCATCTATGACGCCGCCGACAATTTGCACGGGCGTCTCAATGATTCCTTCCGCTACGTCGGTGGCCACTGCGGACACGCTAGGTGGCTCCGATTCCTGCTTCGCTGGTGCCTCACTCTCCGGCGCGGCTGTGTCCTCCGCCCCGAGGGTCAACCCCATCAGCTCCGCGCGCATCACCTCGGCGCGAGCCGCTTCCTCGCGCTCGTATAACTCGGCCGTAGCGTCGTCGTTGTCCGGTGTCAGTTCATTTTGCATTGGGCGCTTGCTCCAGTGTCTTCAAAACCAAATGCCATTGGGACAACAGCTTGAGCTCTTGCCTGTATTCCTGCTCGTCGATCTCTTTTGCCTTGCGCATTGCCTCTGTTTTCTCCACAGCTGCAATTAACGCCGGGCGGAGTTCGTCTTTGTTTTTCGGCCGAGTACGCCCCATGCCGCGAGGGAGTAGATTGGATATCATAAGGTTCTCTGCGGCTACCAGCGTAGCCGAGTAGGCAATACGCTGGAACTCCGCTTCACCCTCCGCCCGCGTGGCGTCCGGGTGCTCCCTATACCACGTGTCCCAAGCTAGCATGGCGTTGGCCGCCATTTGTTTGGCCGCCTCGTTGTCAATCAGCTCACTTGGTTGGGTCCACGCCTCCAAGAATTTCCGGCCGGCGGTGTACAGATTCGGGGGTGTAGCCCCACTCTTCACCTGCTCGACCTCAGAAACCAGCGTGTTGAATAACCCAATATCTATGCGACGCGAGTAAAGCGCCTGTTCTGCTTCGCGGCGCACGTCCTCCCCAGCGCTAGCCCGCAGCCGTAGCGGGCCGTACGTCGCTAGATCAGGCGTCACGGGGGTTGCGCCGGATGCCTCTTCAAGTAAGTACTTATAGGCGCCCTGATCCAAATTGGCGCGGTTTTGCACAACCCACTGCGGGGTTAATTTGCGTTGCGCAATTAGTTCGTATCCCGATTTGGCCGTGGCCTCTTCCATGTCGCGGCGCGCTCTATCCGACTCCGATCGAGCTTTATCAAGCGCGGCCATGGCGGCGGTGACGCGTGCGTTTTCGACATCGTGCGCGGCCTTCAACCACTCAACGCGCTCTTCCGGAGATGTTATTCCAGGGTAATCGTTACCCATTATCCCCAAGGCTACTTTCGCGGGGTCCGCCATTAGACCAGCTTTCACGTCGGCGCGGGACAGTACCTGGTTGTACGTCTGCATCTTCGCGAACCCTTCCGCCGGGCTAAGCGCGCCGGTTGCGGTTGCGCGCGCTATAGCGTCCTGAATGCGGGTGTGAGCCAGAGCGCGCCCGGCGGTGTCAGACGTTGCCGCGATGCCGGCTAGTGCGTCCACGGTGGCGTCCAACTCCGCGCGGGTCTCACCGCGCATACGTTCAGTGGCGTTACTGCGTACGTCGAAACTTGTTTTGAGCGCGGCCTGTGTGAAATCGGATTCATAAAGAGCATACGCCCGGTCGTCGGTCAGCTCGTCCCGGAACCGTTTGTTAATTTGTTTCACTCGGTCCTGGTATATTTGGTAATGCTGCGCGGCCGGGGGTGGCGCGACAAGCTTGCCCTCTTCATCCTGCCATCCATTCTTCAGTTGGAATGCCAGTTCAGATATCTCTTGCGTTGCCCGGGCCGCTGCGCTAGTTGCTTTCGCCACACGTTGTGCTTCGACAGCTTGAGCCGCGCTACGTGTGATATCGTCCGCCGCTTGCGCCAGAGGACCCAGCGAGGGCGCCGCATCAGCGGCAGAAGCGGAGCGACCGCCGACGTAACTGTTGGGGAGTATGCGCGGCATTTTAACCTCGCTTAAGGGCCGTCATTTGAGCCCCGCCAGATAAGATAGCGGACGCCATGTTGATTTTGCCTTGGGTCTTCGCGTTCTTGGCATTCGCCCGATCGAGCTTCGCCGTGTTCGTGAAACCCAACGCCTCTAGTTCGCCTCGGTGGCGCACTGTCAACGCACTTAACTCGTCGAACATGGCCTGACTCGCCAACGCGTCTACAACGGATCCTTCGATGGCCCCCCCGCCCGCCGCCGCCCTGGCCGTCGCTGCACCTAGATTCCTTCGAGCTTCCAGGCGCGCCTCTTCCTCTTGGATCTCGGCGTTCTGTTTCGCCAGCGTCGCGTTTTGTTCCGCTATGGTGGCGTTGTACACGCTTGCCGCCGATGCGGCCTTGGCTTCTTGGCGCGCTGAAAGGACGTTCAACGCCGTACTGCCGACCACAAGAGGCACTACCGCTGCACCCATTATTTAACCCTCGCATAGAGCGCACAGTCGCCACCGTCAACCCGGTAGCCGCGCATACGTTCTGCTTCCAGACTGAAACCCAACAGCCGCGCCCATCTGTGCCCAGCTGCAAACTCACAATCAACCGTCGTCTCGATCCGCCGAACCGGTACGCGGTCCAAGAACGCAGATACGGCGCGGTGTATGTACGTGAAATGGCGGCCGGCGTCTGCTGCGATGAACGACCAACCGAACGCCCGGTTCTGCCATTGGGGCAATATGCCAGCGCACGCAACGATGGCGCCCGCGTCGTCCATTATTGTGTACGAGTCGTACCGCGCCAGAGCATCGGCGTAAGCTTGGGTCACAAACCCGCCCAAATACTGCTGCGCCGGTTGCAGACTCAACGATATTAGGTGCTCCGGCTTGTATGGTACCGTCCTCATGCGTCCGCGACTTCGAGTTGTGCGCCGAGCGCTAAGATCGTAGCCGGTAGCGCGTCGTCTTTCTCTACGTACACAACACCTGCCGAGTTGTATGCGTCTTCGAACGAGGCCACCTTGTCGCCGGTGAACAGCGGTACAGCTGCCGTGAGCGCGTCGTTCGTATCACGAAAGACAAGCTCCTCTACGTGGGTCACGTCCCGCCCTGCCCGCAGACCCACCGTGTTTAGCAAACGCAGCCACAGCCTGTGGATTCGCTTGATTTTAAACTGCGCAGTACCTGTGCCCGTGGGCACTTCCACAGGAAGTGTCTGCATATGGCTTCTATACCCCAGGCCGACTTGGACCTTGGAAGCACTGTACGCCAACGTGATAGCGCCGCTGCTCACGACGCGGTCGGGGTGCGACGCCCCATCTGTCAGCACACGTACTACGTGGCCTTCCAGGTGCTCCAGGCCGCTTATAATTGTGGCGGGCGCACCGTCGTATGTGGCGCCCATATCGACATAAAAAGAGTCCTGTATGCTCGATTCCTCCGTGGCAAACGACTCTAAGTGCGCCGCGTGCCGCGTAGAGCTTCGCTGGGCAATGATCCACAGATCATCCTGCTTGGCCGATGCGTTCGGTATACAAAGAATATCTTCTACGGCGTACTTGAAACCGAGCCCGTTTGGCGACTCAGACAACGGTTGTGCGGCCAAAGCGGCGACACTATGTTGCGGGCTGTATGTGGTACTGACCAAGGTGCCATCTTCCAACAGTGCCCACAGGATGCCAAAAGGCGCTTGCTGCAACGCGAGCTTGCGGATACCGGCTTTGCATAAATGGGCCGCCAGCGTGGTCAGCTCTATTGCGTAAGTGCCTTCTGCGGAAGGCGTTGTTCCCACCTCGTAGATGCCCCTTGTCGATTGTCCGATGAAGATGACGCGCCCTTCGGAATACACTACGTTTGCATTGGCGCTGCCGATGGAACTCAACCGGTCAAGCTTAATCGCGGTGGGTGTCACCGCGCCTTGATCGAGGGACGTGCGGGCCACCCACTCACTACTTACGGTGCCGATCAACAGCCCGCCCGTGGCGCTTCTGGCCCACAGTATCTCGTCCGCCCCTTGTGTGCCGAGCCTGCGCACCAACCCCGAGTCATCCGTAACTGTGTCCGTCCCTTGCGCTGTCGGGGAGAAATTCAAGAAATCCCCTATGACACTTGCCGATATCAAATCCGGCGAATCCACCCCGCCCAGCATCCACATTCGGTGCTCGTGGAAAGCAACGCAAGCGGGGCCGGATGTGGCGGAGTAGTACCCGAGGCGCCAGCGGGTTCTGGCGCCAGTTATCGCGGATCCGGTGGGCCCTACGTTGTACAACGGGCCCACATCAACGACTGTTGTGCTGACTATCGCCGTTATCGCGCACCAATACCAGCCGTTACCCGCGTCGTTTATAAGCCGGATGCAGCGCCCAATGTCGGCGGCAAGGAAGCCGGCGTCATTGTTGATGCCGGTGGTACTAGACGCTGTAACGCGGTTAGTGGACGCCCAAGTAAGCGTTGTCGCGGTCGTGTTCTCCGCCTGATAGGGGCCGTCCTTTAACTCAAAACGCGCATTTCCGTACACCATGTCGAAGGTGTTCCATGACGAAGTGCCGGTCCTAAGCAAGCAGTAGGGTAGCGAGTTCTTAGAGGGCAAAAGCAGTAAGTCACCGTGCTGCGCATATTGCCTTCCTACCAGCTCGCTTTCTGTGAGTGTTGTTACGCCGCCGTGGTCCAAGGTGCGGTCGATCATCACTTTGAAAGCGTTGTCGGAAAAGGCCATGGCGTAGGCTTGTGTCTGACTAAACAAAAACGGGAACAGGGTGTTCTTGCTGGAGGCAATGGCCACGCTGCCGTCCGCTTTTTTAACGAAGCGAAAGCCCGGCCGACGGACAAGCGGACCCTGTTTCAGCGGCACGAAATTAGTGCACTCGGCAAGCCCGGCGACATACTTCTGAACATCCGTGCGGCCGTGCATTAGGGGATCCAGTGCGCCGGCGTTGAATGCGTTTTGAATTACAGTGTGCGTGCTCATAGACGCGCAGTGATCCAAGTGTCCTCGGGTTCTTCGTCCGCAACTTTCTCAAACGCGTTCGCGGTGCGAGCTTCCGACAGCGCCGTTCGATAGTCACGGCGCGCAGCATCGCGCTTGGACGTTGACTGCGTGAGCTTTTCGGCCAGTGTTTCGGCCAGGGCGCACACAACAACATCGGCGAACAGCTCGTCCCACTGACCAACATCAGTTACATCCTTGAGGTACACGAGTTCCAGCGTGTCGGTTTCGCTCGTGAGGATCTTCCGCCCTTCCGTGATCCAGTCGGCGGCCGTGTTTTGGGGAATAGTTCGTATCCAATCCGACGGGAGCGTGAACTGATAGTTGTACCCGAACGCGGGCGCAGTGGAGTCGGGAGCCAACGTGACGCGGGCTCGGGCGAAATTCCAAATGTGTTTGCGCAGTTCTCGGCGCCGAATGTCATCAAAAATACGGCCGCATTCGCGGGCCGCCCGGGTGTTCTCGGTTAGCGAAGTGATAGCTGCTTCGCCCAATAGGGCGAGCGCTCTGTTGCAGACGGAGACCACCGAGGCCATGATCAGCCCTCGGCTCTGCCGGCTTGAATCAGCCGCAGTTTGACTTTTTCAAGAAGCACCGCGACTTCGGCCGGGGTTAGGGTGTCTTTTACCCACACGATAAGATCGAAGGTCATCGCGCCCGTAACCTCAATGCGGATGTCCTCGTACTTCTGCACACGCATGGCTTCGATGTATCTCGAATTAGGCACAGACCCCCCCGGAAGAAGAAGGGGGCGGCGCGTCTAACGCCGCCCAACAGCCCGGGCTTTAACCGCCAGCGAACATGAGTTCCAAAGAGATGGTTCCCGCCGCATCCACACCCGCTGCTGCAAGCGTAACCACTACGTCTGCGTAACCACCTGGATCTTTCGCCAGGCCAATGTGCTCCCACACGCGCTTACCGCCGTTCGCGTGGTCCTTCACGACGTTTGCCGAACCCGCCGCCGACACCGCAAGGCCATCGTTAAGCGCGCTTGCACCGTCCGCTCCGTTGCCATCGACCGCGGCAAAGCCTAAGTTAATGGTAGGTGTGCCAGCACCTGTAGTGAGGTCGTCCCAGTACAGCTTCGAACCAACAAGCACACGTGCGCTAGTCGGGATGCGGGCTAGCTTGTACGTCGAATTCGCGCTATCGGTCGCGCCGACTTCTACCGTGTCAAACGAATACCTGACTTTTCCGGCTTGAAGATCAAACGGTACCTTTTTCGGGGGCGTCGTGTTCGCTACATCGGTCATGTACCGCGAACCGTACAGATTTACAACAGCCATTTTACGTTTCCTCTTTCGTTTCAGCGATTACACGGTGCACTTGATTTCAACGACCTTGCCTTCTTCAAGGCGTGTCGCGCCGAAAGTGCCGTTCAAATACACCTGGGTGGAGTGCGATTTGTCCGCACGCTCGCTGATCTTGGTACTGATGTCGTTCCACTTGCCGAGGTGCATACCCGACTTAGCCCAAGCTGCGAGGCGACGATACCCGCTTCCGTCCGTCTTCAGTCGCTCAGTGTGGATGAAGTTGAATCCCATGAAGGAGGTGATCTTGCCTTCCACCAGAACCGGCTTGTCGTTGTAATCGCGGCTGATTGCCTGCGCTTCCGCCAACATTTCGTCGTGCTCGTCCGCCGAGATGGTGACAAACAGCATATCGGTGTCGATATCAACTTCGTTGGCCATCAAGATTTTCTTGGCCGCTCGCAGTTTTGCCACATTCAACCCGGTGGGGGAACCAGAGCCGACGGTTACGGCTACCACTTGAGTTGAAGGAAACGCGGTGGTTGTGCCGCCATCTTCGCCCGTCTTCGCGTCACCATGAAAAGCCGCGATGATTTCGTCGTCTTTAGCCCTGTTCAACGCGTTTGCGCCGTTCTGCGCGTAGGCACTGGTCGGGTCCGTGATCATACGAAGCTTGTCAACATCATCGACAAGATCCGCCCACTCGTAATCGGCGGGATAAACCCAACGCGCGTCGTGCGGCGTAGAAATCAAAGGAGTGTCGCCGTGGCGAGTAGATTTCTTGCGGGCTGTCACCGCGCCAATCTGGTCAACTACGCGGCCACCTTTACCTACATAAGACTCCGTGGTGACAGCAATTTCTAGCTTGCTGCCTTTCTGTTGAAGCAGCGCTTGAATGGTCGCTTTGTAATCGTTAACGAAAGCGGTTGTAACCTGGAAAGACATACAGTTGCTCCTACCTCATAGATAAACCGAAACATAAGCAGCATTTCGGGCGCTGCGAATCTCCCGGCTTGTCCTCGGTGAGGGGCCTATGTAGTGCCGTCTTTCCGGCCGCCAGCGGGCCTATGCAAGGTTGTCCGCTTAACCCCGTTCCCGCCGCCTTCAGGGGCGGCGGGTTCGGGAGACGTGACGCTTTTAATTTGTGTTACATCACCGTCCATAACATATTCGCACAAAACACGCGCGATTGCAACAACTTCGTGTGGATCTCGCAACGCATGCGACGCGGCCAACCGCTGCGCCAGCTCCATACACCGGACCCGGGCTTCTATCTTGTCCATCATACGGACGCCATCTGAACTAGCCGGGCCTTGCGCTCCATCATTTCGGCGTGGCGGGGATGATTCTTGTCAAGCCACGCTGTCTTGAAATCCTTATCCGACATTAACCGGTCAAGCTCTGCCTTGGCCTCCGCCGGGGACAGCAGCCCGAACCCGCCGCCTTTGTCTCCCCCCTCCTCGAACGTGTCCTCACCCATCTTCGCCCCTACGGTCGCCATGAACTTCATGACTCCGGCGAACCCGATAGCCTGTTGCAGGGTGTCCAATACTTCCGGGGGCACGCCGAACGCGGCGGCAGCCCGTTTAGCCACCCCAACGTTGTGCTCGTACTTGGCGCCCCACTCTTTCTTCAGTGATTCGTGCTCGGCGGCCATTTTATCTGCCATCTCCGCCGCGCGCCGCTCGCTCACTTGCTTTGCGTAAGCTTGGTACTCCCCCGCCAGACTTTTGGCCTGCACGTCCGTCAACCCGGACTTGTGAAATGTGCCGCGCGCCCACTCGGTGAAGCCGCCGTCGTCGCCTTCTGCGGAAATACTGTACTTATCCGGGGATGCAGGCCGGCCCAGACGGTTATACAGTGCTTCCAACTCCTCCGGCTTCGCGTCCTTGCCGGGTAACACCACCGTTCGCCCAGCGCGGTCTGCGCCAATGACCTTTTCTAGATTGCGATAGCTGGTGATAATGTCACTCGGAGCTTTCCACCCTTTATTCTTCGTGTACGCGCCCGTGTCGGGGTCTAGCCCGGCGGACCAATCCGTCGCCGGCGCCGCAGGCGCGGCCGGTGCGGGGCTCGCGCCTGTTGTCTGCGCCGTCTCGTTCGTCGCGCTAGTGCTGGGTGCTGTCTCGGTCGTCATGCTGTCTCCCCTTTAGATGTCATTCGCCGCGCATGTAGAGTTTCCACAACTCTTCGTCGGTCAGTTGCAAATGCTGTTGAATGCGTAGCCACACTTCGCGGCGGCCTTCAAGTACCAGTGTTGCACGATCATTCTCGCCTACCGTCGTTTCGTGTGCCCGGCAAAACTTAGCAAGGTCCTGTAAGACCCTACGACTGTCTTCGCCTGATTTAAACGTCCGGCGGTATGCGTGTCTGCGAGTTGATAAAAAATCACGGACACGGCGGCGCGCTTCGTCGAGCATGTGCTACACCTGCGATTGGGTTTTTATCACTGAGCTGACAGCGGGAGCCGCTTCGATCATTTGCTGTGTTTGTTGGGTTTGCGCCCGTTGCTCACGTAGCGCTTGGATGGATTCGGCCGAGCGCTTCCACCGCTCCGGCACTGCGTTTATCGTCATGATCTCAGGCATTGCGATATCCACATCGATGTGGTCAAACGCCGATGGATCACCGGTCTGAGTGGCGTAGGCCGTCGCAAATTCCATCGCTCGAAACATGCCGGCGGCCTCCTCCGCTTTCTGCGCCCGGCTTAGTGGGCTATCGTACTCAATGGTGTACTCGCCCTGCGCTTCCACGAGTTCTGGCGGCATTTCCGGTAGCAACCCTTGCCGCGCCATGATGTCCAGCTCGCGCTCAATAAGCGGCCCCAACGACTCCGATTGCTGGCGGCCCATCGTCGGTGAAAGCAACGCGCCTTTCTCGCGGGCCCGCTCTAATACTTCCGTTGCCGTCATCTGCGGGGTGTCCACCAGAATTTGGAACAACGTCACTAGAAACGCTTCGTTGATGTCCTGCCGTTCCATTTCCATCATTTGGTGCCCGACGGCAACGTTGCCCGTCGGGAGAATATCCACTAGCCGCTTGCCCTCGGCCGTCATCGCGCCGTGGTTAAGCGCGCCTGGGCGCATGTTGAACGTGCTTATTACCCCGTCGTCCGCCAGGAGTAGTACCGGGTCCACCGCCCTGTGACCCTGTTTTAGCAGCGTCTTTTTCTGCTCGTTTAGCGTCTTGATGGCTGGCAGGGCCAGCATAGCGGGGGACCGGCCGTACACTTCACCTGGCCCGGTCACATACCGCGATATCGGCACCGGGAACGCGTGGTACCCGCCCTCCGACACCACGCTTTGCGTGTCGAGCGCGACGTAGTACGACGCGAACGGCATGCCCTTGTAGTCCATCCGACCGTGTTGCACGTCTTCGCGCGGCATGACAGCGTGCAAGAACTTAAACGGTTTGTCGGGGTCCTTCTCAAAGGCCGACACGATCGCCGGTGGCAGCCTGTCTTTGCCCCAGCGCTGGACGGCCTGGCGCGCTGTGTACTCCAGCGTCCTGAACATTGTGTCCACGATGCCGTCGTGATTCTCCGCGAAAAACACTCGCGCTAGATTCAAAGTGTGATACCGAATCCCTCCGCCGGCCCGCTCGTCCACAAACATCCCGGCGGTACCAAAGGCGCCCAGGCTCATGTACTTTTCGTGCATCTGCGACGCGAAGTTGGCTCGGGGGCTGTACCGCATCGCGAATAGCAACCGCGTGACTTCCTCGAACCACAGTGACACGTTTCTGGACTTCGCCAACACCGGGTCGCTCGGGGTTAGCCGGTGCCATTTACTATTACGAGGCGTCAACATGGACTCCATCGCAGCCGCGAACCGTTCCAGGCCATGCGACGCGGTGGCGTCGAACATCTTACTTGTCCGCTTGTCGCCCTTGGTGTCGTCCGACCCGTCGAACGCGCCGGAGAAGTTCGGCATGACCCGCTCCGCGATTTCCTGCCAATGCGATTCGAGCGTCCCTCTATCGGACTTTAACCGCTCATACCGTTTGATGATTTGCTTCGCGTTGCTCATCCGCCTAGCAACGTCTTAGATGCGAGTCTACCCGCCGGAGACGTGTACCCCCTAAACCCGTTCGAAAAGAAATTACGGTCATTGGTTGGAAACATGTTGCGCACCTTTTTTCCCGCCGCTTCCACGGCGGGTTTGTTTTCCGCAAACGTCGGCGGTGCGGGCGGTGGGGGCGGCTCCGGCAGCTGCGGCGGGTCGATACCCAGCAAGTCATCTGTTATTTTTGATCCCATATCCGGCGCCCTGTGTAGGTTGCACAAACTAAAACAGATTGCGATATTACCAATTCTACACCGAATAAACGTTGTAGTCCACTCCCTCGGCTTGCTGACCTGACCGGGCACGCATCCGCTTTACCTTGAGATTGGGCGCCGCCACCCTAACCGCGAAGGTCAGCGCCAGCGCGTCGCCGTTGTCCGGGCTCGACAAACCCCGATCTACCATTTTCTCCTTGGGCTCGACGACGATCTTATCTCCGTCCGGGCCGGAGAATCCGTACTCGGGGCCGATTAGATCATCGTACAGGTCCTTATCCCCGTCTATCGCGCCGGAATTTAGCCAGTCCCGCATGTCCAACCACATACTGGACCGCATATTGTATGCGTCCCGCCTGTTCACTTTCTTGCCAGCGAACCAGACCTCATTAACCCGGTACCCGAGTTCGCGCAACCTGTCTATGACACCCGAGCCGTTGCCGGCGTCGATGTTCACAGCGTCCGGATTATGTTGGTCGATTAGTTCGGCGATTCGGTACGCCAACTGCATGTTGTCCAGGCCGCGCCACTTCTTCGCCGGTATGCTCCGTGCGTCCCGCCCCTGGCGGAACCGGACGACGGATTCGGCGCTACCGAATCGCGCCACGTCGACGCCCATAATTAAAGGTGCGCCGTTGTCCGCCGGCAGCTCGCGCTGTTGCGCCGCGTCCACGATCTCCACAGGGATTAGCTGTTTGTCGCCCGCCGAGGGGAACTCCCCACGTACGCGGACTTTAAAGAAGTCGGAGTCTTCGCCGTACGTTTCCTGCCATTGCTGGAGGATCTTCTTGTTTGTGATACGTACGGTGCGGCTGTCCACCTTCTGCCGGCGCCACATGCCACGGAACTTGCCCCATATCTCCCTGAAACGACCTGTGTTGCGAGTGGGGTTGCCGAACGCGAACCAGTAGGCTTCGCCGTCCGTCATAGCCCCTTCCGCCACTTCCCATATACTGTCCGGGATTGCGGACGCCTCGTCGAAGATAAGCACCACGGCGGAGCCAGCGTTGTGCAGCCCCGCGAAGCCTTCACTTCGTTCCTCAGACCAGGGGAGCGCGTCGAAGCGCCAAGTCCGTTCGCCGTTTGCTACATCATTGCGCCATATCGCTGTCGCGCTGACCGTGTAGGATTTGCCGTCCAATGCTATGGCGTTCCATTTGGAAAGCTCGGCCCACGTCTTACCCTTTAACTGCGCTTCGGTATTCGCGGTGACCACGCCACGGCAGTTCGGCCGGGTGGCCATCAGCCACTTTATGAGCCACGCCATGCACGCCGACTTGCCGACCCCGTGGCCACTTGCCACGCCGTAGCGGAAAGGGTCCGGGCTCTTGTTGCGCTCGATGGCCTCTAGGTTGTCCAGGATGTGCCGCGTCAGCTCCGCGAACAGCCGTAGGTGCCACTTGTCGGGACCTTCCTTGAAGTTCGCCAGCGGCGTGCCAGGCTGGCCCCAAGGGAAGACATACATCACGTAACCAAGTGGATCGGCGTAGTAGTTGTCGATGTCCCGTTGGACCGATTGTTCCATCTGCCGCCGCCCCGTGATAGTCAACCGTCCTGCGTCTTAGCGCTTTGTCCCCCGAGCCACTTGGCCCAACGTTGCAACCGTTGAAAACCAAGCGGCTCGGGTCTTAGCGCTTTGTCCCCCGAGCCACTTGGC
>QZJY01000044.1 GCA_003597995.1 Dehalococcoidia bacterium | reverse complement strand
TTTGAGCTGATTGGGAGCCGGGGAAAGACGGGGGAGCGGGGCGCTGACCTCATTAACAGGCTCGGGGTTGAAACGGTTAAACAGTATTTAACCAGAGATTTGCAGAATAGACCCGACCAGCAGGTGGTCGAGTGCCATACAAAGTTAATCGAAGACCAGAGCGACAAGACGATTCTGAGGATCAGGGCTACCTGCGGAGAGGTCGATTCGAAGCAGCTAAGAAAGATCGCTGATATTGCCGAGAGGTTCGGAAAGGGCTTCGTCCATTTCGTGGTGCGCGGCTCTCCCGAAATTCCATGCATCGATAAACAGCATATTCCGGATATTGAAAAGGAGCTTGGGACAGTCGGCCTGCGGATACTGGACGGCGGCATAGATAATCTTCAGACCTGCTACGGGGGTTGCTGCACCGAAAGCATCATGAACACCCATCCCCTGCTCAGGGGCATCGAGAGAAAAATTGATGAACTCGGCATGCGCGACCTGAAAATAAAGATATCCGCTGCCGGCTGCCCCAGCTCGTGCGGTATTGCCCATCTGAGCGACATAGGGTTTCACGGGGGAGTGGAACCCGAAGTCAATGCCAGCTTGTGCGACGGCTGCGGTCTCTGCGTTCCGATTTGTAAAAGAAAAGCCATAGAGATAAAGGATGGCATAGCCATTGTAGATAACGAAGAGTGCCGTTATTGCGGTCAATGCCTCTCTGTTTGCCCTTTCGAAGCTATAACCGAGAAAAGGAGAGGCTATGCCGTACTGGTCGGCGGGCATGAAGGTAAAGACACGAGGTTAGGCACTGTAATTGCCCAATTCGTGTCGGAGGAGACAGCCCTGCAGATCGCTGAAAAATGCCTGAATCTGGTTAGAGCACGGGGCGCTGATGTAGCCGCCATCATTGATGAAATTGGTATAGATAAAGTTAAGGAGAAGCTTACAAGTTTCAGTGATTCGATAGCAGTCACGACAAACAATAATCAGGAGTGACACATGGGTACACAATTAAACAAAAATGAGGCCGACGGGTATGACCACAAATTAAGGGTTTATTCCAATATAACGCAGATGATAGCCAACCCGGAGAATCCGACCCCGCTGGTCAGGGTCAACCGGATTAACCAGAACCCTGGCTTTCAGGTCTATCTCAAGCTCGAAAGATATAACCCGTTCGGCTCGGTAAAAGACAGAATCGCGCTAGAAATGTTGAATGGCCTGGATGCAGGAAACAGGACGGTCATCGAGCCGTCATCCGGGAATACGGGTATCGCCCTGGCCGGGCTGGCCAATGCCAGTGGCCTGGCAATAGAGATAGCCGTGCCTGAACGCATCCCTGAAGAGAAGAAGGTGCTGCTAAGCCTGATGGGCGTCAAAGTGAGAGAAGCTGATGACGCGCTCTGCCCTTTATTCCCGACCGAGGGCGCCAGGGGTTTAGTCAATGCTTTAGTCAGTAGCCCGGCCACCAGAGATAACTATATCAGCCCGAATCAATATGAGAACGAGCTGAACGTGCAGGCCCATTACAGGACAACCGGGCCAGAGATCTGGCTGCAGACAGCCGGCAAGATCGGTTATTTCTTTGCCGGTTTAGGCACCGGCGGGACGATAAGCGGAGTCGGCAAGTACCTGAAAGAAAAAAATCCGGCCGTAAAGATTATCGCGGTGGAGCCGTCTTCATCCAACCACAACCTGCCGGGACTGAAGAGAATCACCGGGCTATCTAAAGAGTTAGAGCCCAAAATCCTCGACAGGTCAGTTATCGACGAGGTCGTCGAGGTCACAGATGAGGATGCCTACCAGACTGCGATAGATTTAGCCAGGAAAGATGGCATTCTGGTCGGCCCGACTACGGGAGCCATATTGCATGTCGCTCTGCAACTCGGCAAAACAAACCGGGGAGTGGCAGTGGCCATATCGCCTGACGATGCCTTTAAATACGCCAGCTTCTATAAGAATTTCCTGGGAAAAGAACCGGGTGAAGCCCGCATTAAGAAACTGGATATCCGCAACTTCGTTTGCCCGCTATCGAAGATGAAGGCGACAGAGCTCTTAGATAGCATGACGGCCGGCGAGACGGCAGAAATAGTGTTAGGCGACAAGGACTCTCTCAGAAGTGTGGCCCAGGAGTTAAGAACCAGGGGCTTGAAATCCAGTTTCAGGCAAGAGGACGAAGCTAAATTTGTCTTATCAGTTACGAAGTAACTATAGGAAATAAGGGTAGGTTCAGGGAGGCAAGTATGCTGTGCACATGTAGACTCGAGATGCCAGTGAATAGAAAATCCTATTAATCTGAACTGAATAGGAGTTAAATTTGAAAATCGATTGGTCGTCTCTATGGAAAAAAGAGGATTGGTGGGCCGTTTGGATCGGCTTTGCCGTCCTGCTTCTTGGAATTGCCAGGTGGCTTCCCAAGTTACCTGTGATTAAGAAATGGACATCACTGGCCCAATCTCTGCCGAACGGGGCTAGCACGCTAGGCAATATAGCACTGCTTTTCATATTCATTCTTGCCTTGACACTGGTCGGCATGGCTTTGATGGGCAAAGCAACACGTAAATACGTTTTGGGATTTCTGGTGATATTCGGGCTATCCTTTTTAGCTATCTGGGTTGGCAAGTTTGCCAGTTTTACCAATTGGGGACTGGAGTCAGTCCTCTGGGCTGTGCTGCTGGGTCTGATTGTCAGCAACATCTTCAAGGTCCCTGAATGGCTCAAGAGCGCCGTACAGACGGAGTTTTTCATCAAGATCGGCCTGGTATTACTGGGTGCCGAAATCCTGTTTTCTACCATCGCCAAGGGAGGCTTGGTGGCCATAGCGCAGGCCTTGCTGGTAGTGATAGTAGTCTGGTTTGCCGCTTACTGGGTGGCTCGCAGGTTTGGTATGGACAAAGAGTTTGCCGGTATCATGGCCTCCGGCGTGTCCATCTGCGGCGTATCAGCGGCCATAGCCGCAGGAGGCGCTCTCAAGGGCAGTCCAAAGCATGTCAGCTACGTAATTTCCCTGGTCCTTCTGGTAGCCATGCCGATGATAATCTTCATGCCGGTACTGGCTAAGGCCATCGGTCTGGCTCCCAATGTCGCCGGGGCATGGATGGGAGGCACCATCGATACCACCGCTGCGGTGGCGGCCACCGGTACGCTGGTCAGTTCCGACACCGGCTTGCAGGTGGCTTCGCTGGTGAAAATGGCCCAGAACGTACTCATCGGGTTCGCGGCCTTCTTTTTAGCCATCTGGTCGACGTTTACATCAAGGAAAGGCCCGGGCGCTGCGGCTAATGAAACCGGCAAACCGCGTCTTATAGATATATGGTACCGGCTGCCCAAATTCATTCTGGGATTCATACTGGCCTCGGTCATCTTTTCTCTGGTTGTGGAGCCGTCCCTGGGCACCAAGACTACCAGCGCCATTCTGGGGGTCACCAAGGGTTACCGCGAATGGTTCTTCGCGCTGGCTTTTGTTTCCATTGGGTTGGATACGCGATTCAAGGATTTGGTTGCTGTCGGGAGGGGTAAGCCCCTGGCCGCTTTTGTGACGGCGCAGGCATTTAACATCGTCTGGGCGCTGCTCGTTGTCTGGTTGCTGTGGTCAGGCACTTTCTTTGCCGCTCCCATCAAATAAGCCGGGACTGAAAGCACTTAGCGGAGGGGGAGCCGTAATAGCGGACTCCCCCTCGATTTTTTTGTATGGCGTGGTCGTCCTGCCTCCCCTTAAACAGCTCAACAGGTATGTTAGATAGACGAATGACAAAAATAGTTTTATTATTTGAGTTTCAGCGACAAATCAGTCGAAATCCTAGGACTACCGGGAGGGAATAAAATGCCGGAGATGCGCGCCCAGGTTTGAAACTTTAAAAACGAACCTTTATTGCACATCTGCCATTGACAACATAAGAAGGGCGTAGGATACAATCCACAAGACAAATTTAAAGCTAGCTAATATTGTAACTATCTCGGTGAGCGCGTCGCTGAACGCGCAGGCATTGGGCCTACATCAGTTCGGAGGGTTGTCCGCCCAGGCTGTTCAAGGGAAAATACCCGGTGTTGGGCTACTACACGCTCTAGAAACCTAAATCAGCACTTAATATCCGGGCGTCCCGGTGCTGGCCCCGCTGACTATCCTTATTAGGCAGTCCTGTACCACGATGTAGTTCCACAAATAACCCTGCACCTGGCCTGTTACCTCTATGAGTGTCCCCTCGCCGATATCCCAGAGATCGGATGCGTAGCGCGGTTTGAATTTCACATTCCCTACCAGCACATACTCCTCGGTAGCCCGTAAGGGATAAAGTGCCTTACTGACCTCGGTAACCTTTAACTGGCCGAAGTAGAACTGTTGGCCAGCATATCTGGCATCAGCTGCCTTAACATCACTGGCGTAATCGCCCCGCATCTGTGAAACGTTGACAAGAGGGAGCGGCGTTATAAAAGTTAAATCTGGGGCATAAACAGTATTAGTGTGAAAACATCCTGTAACAGCCACAAGGCTTGTCATCATGACTACAACTATCAATCTTTGAGCCTTCATTTTAACCCTTACTCCAGTCTTTCTAATGTCGCCAATTAACCGCCGGTGAATCTTTGCTATTGGTCAGACATAATGTACTGGGACCAATCGATGAACACCGGCGGGTGATACTCATTTTCCGAGCGTGTTAACTCCTTCAGGTACTCCTTCAGGCTGGAAACGAATGGCCGCGCATTCAACGGAATTTTACCTGTGCCGTTACATGCGATACATGGTATACCTCCGATTACGACTTCGGCACGCAATAAAGTCTTACCGGGTTGATCAAGGCCGGTTCCAAAGACGACATTATAATCGCTATTTATTATCGATTGAACCGGTACATCCACTTTTACAAATTGGCTGTCAACCATGTTGTTCCCTTCATCTTTGGAAGTGTCTATCAACATTATCTTAATCCACCCCACCGCTTCTTCGTTGCCGTCATTCAGCATCTGGATTTTGGTGTTAAATTTCCATACTGTGTAAACACCACAGGTGTCCTGGACTCTCTTCAGTTCCACAAAGGATAAATCCAGGATTTTGACATTTGCCATGCCGGGCGCGTTTGTAACAGACCCGGTACCACCGCATACAGGACACGGTGTTTTGATCAGTGCGGTGAGCAGCAGGGCAGGTACTATAGCGAAGAAAGCTACGATAAACAGTCTATTGGTATATTTTAATCTTGGCATACAATCTTACCAGCGTTCAGTATGTACCTAATTATAGTAGTAGCATGTAATTTAATCAATGTTATAGTTTCTTAGCTTGCTTAATCATCTATTATTATACCTCTTTACAATGATTATTGTAAGTTTTCCCTTACATCGTTTATAGTGAATACCTTACAAAAGAATCAGCTTGACATACAAGCTTTGTTTCTCGTAATATAATATTCGCGAAAATGGAGGTGGCGGTCGGCATAAGGAGGGCAAACTTATAGATTCGGGAAGACGAAGATAACATCAATCTTAAACGCTTCATTTTAATGCGTCTCCCCCCTGTTAATTTATTTCTTGTCAAAGAAGAGCCTCTCCCTATGCCGACTGTTTACATTATAGCGGCAGGCTTTGCCGGGGGAAATCAGGGTGCCCGGGGTGTTTTTCTTCCACTCCGGCTTAAATGATAACCTCCCCCTCCCGTGTGCCGCCCTGGGTGTAATCGGGCTATGCGGCAGAGTCTGCCCAAGACATCATCACCAAATTTGGATATAGCAAAATCTAAAAGGAAAGGAGGGATGGAAAAGCAGAATTTTGTTTCGAGTATTTTCCGTTACGATTCTATTAAAGGAGGAAACAGTAAATCGAAATGTCAGAACAAGTGAAAAAGGAAGAAACTCACGGGTTATCCAGGCGTGAATTCCTCAAAGACGCCGGATTGGTAGTAGGCGGGGCTACTATCGGTTCCATGGGATTGCTTAGTGCCTGCGGCAAAGCGACGACGGAGACACTGACACAGACCAAAACGGTCACCCAGACCGGTGGCGTTACTACGGTCACCAAGACCGGTGGCGTTACTACCGTAACAGTAACAGCGCCGCCGACCGGGCCAACCGGTACATTTACCACCATGACCATCAACAGTAAAAAGTATGAGCTGGTCAATCTGTCGGCCTGGTGGTCTCTGTCCTGGGTTCTACGCGAGGTACTGGGCCTGGTAGGTACCAAGACCGGGTGCAACCGTGGCGAATGCGGCACCTGCACCATCATCATGAATGGCAAATCCGTCGCCTCCTGCATGGTGCTGGCCGTTGAGGCCAACAATGCGCAAATACAAACCATCGAAGGTTTGTCTGGACAGAGCGGCCAAAAATTGAATCCGTTGCAGCAAGCTATCTTTAACGATGATGCCTTGCAATGCGGCTTCTGCACGCCGGGTTTCCTTATGTCAGCCCAAGCACTCCTTAACAAGAAACCTAAACCAACCTTCGACGAAGTCCG
This sequence comes from Dehalococcoidia bacterium, assembly GCA_003597995.1. NCBI lineage: Bacteria > Bacillati > Chloroflexota > Dehalococcoidia > Dehalococcoidia bacterium. Next base: position 8,849 of record QZJY01000044.1, on the reverse strand, counting down.
CGAAGCGCTCTCTGGCCACATCTGCACCTGCGGCAACACCAAATTCTACGTCGACGCTGTGATGAAGGTATAAGGAGACAGATATGGCTCTAAACGTAATAGGTAAACAAGGCAATAAGGAAAAATATACCCTGATAAAGAAGATGACCGGCGACTGGGACTACGCCGGCGACAATTTCCCCGGTAAAAAACTCATCTGTCGCACGGTGTTATCCAACATCGCCAAAGGCAAGATAACCAATATCGATACCAGCGCCGCTGAAGCGTTACCTGGCGTTAAGGCAGTGACTACCTACAAAGATTGCCCCGTTCTCAACGCCAACATCACATGGTGGGGGCAGGAAGTCTGCGCCATCGCCGCCATAGATGAAGAGACCGCGAACCAGGCGGTTGAATTGGTCAAGGTAACCTATGACCAGGGGACCGCGGTGGTAGATGCGGAAGACGCTCTCAAGCCGGGAGCTCCGTTATCCGGTGTCTGGCCTGACACCAACGTTCGCACCACTTCGATCGTGCGCGGAGACGTCAACGAGGGCTTCAAGCAGGCCGACGTCACTGTTGAAGAAACCGTCGGCTGGACATACCGCTGGCAGCACATGGAAATTGAACCCCGCTGCGCACTGGCCACCTGGGTGGGAGCACATCTATATCTGTGGACCTCGTCGCAAAATCCCTTCGGCCAGAGAAGCGCGGTATCCGGCAGCCTCAACGTCCCGCTTCAAATGACCCATCTTGTATCGCATGGTTCGGGTTCGGGCCACGGAGATAAACACACCTGTGAATATGGCGTTATCGCCGCAGTGCTTGCCAAGAAAGCCGGCATGCCGGTCCTGTATCAGCTCAGTCGCCGCGAGCTCGTACTGAACGCCATGCGCCAGCATCAGGCCAAGGGCAGGGTGAAGATAGGCGTCAAGAACGATGGGACGATTGTCGCCATAGACTGCACCATGTACGGCGACGCCGGCGGCAACGGCTCGGTCTGGGCAGCTGGCTTGCACTGGATGTTACGCACCACCTGGAAATGCGCCAACGCGCGATTCGATTCACAGGACATAGCTACCAATACTCCTCCTACAGGATACTTCCGCTGCGTGGCTGACCCTCCGGGCGATTTCATCATGAACCAGGTGATTGACATGGTAGCCTACAAACTCAACATGGACCCGGTGGCTTTCAGGATAAAGAACTCCGTAACCCCGGATCTGGTGCATCAGGACACCAAACTGCCATACGCCAGCATTGCCATCAAGGAAATGTGGCAGACGGCGGCCGACTCCATAGGCTGGAGTTCCAAGTTTCACGCCCCGGGTGCCAAAACTTTACCTGACGGCAGGCTCCACGGCATCGGCATCGCCGGTGGCGTAGACAGCCACGGCCAGCTTTCAGCCCCGGTAGGCGCCGTGGTCCACCTCACCCGCGACGGCAAAGCCCTTACCAACCATGGGCAGAGCTACAACTCTTTCTCCGTCATATCGTGCACCCATATCGTGGCTGAAACTCTGGGGATGCTATATGACGATGTGCAAATCGGGTCTATCGGCGAGACCGATACCAGTTCAGAAGGTGGCTCCGAAGGCGGGTCTACGCGCACCATCACCCTGGGGGCCGCTTTCCAATCGGCTTCAGAGGACGCGCGCGACCAGGCTTTTGCCGTGGCTGCCACCATGTTTACCCCGCCACTCACCAAGGATAAGCTATCCGCCGCTGATGGTAAAATCTTCGAAACGGCCAACCCTGCCAATTCCAAGACCTGGAAAGAAGTAGCCGCCAAGTTCAGCAACCCCATAATCGGCAGGGGCTATACATGGGCCAAGAAGCTGCGACGCCCTGTCCTCAACTGGCCAATCGGCACCGACTGCGAGACGCGCGGCTCGGAAGTCACCGCCGCCGAGATAGCCGTTGACCCGGAAACCGGTGAAATCGAGATACTCAGCATGGTCAACGTGATTGATGCAGGCCGGGCCGTATATCTCCGGGGCACTGAAAAGCAGATGTTCGGCGGCCTCGAGATTATCGCCGGACAGGCTCTGTGGTACGAAGATGTTGTCGAAAAAGCCTCTGGAGCTATTCTAAACCCATCCTTCCTCGATCACAAACTTCCTACAAGCCTGGACATCCATCAGGACCGCAACAAGATTTCTATCACGGAATCGGATGATGCGGCTGGCCCATACGGCGCGCACGGTATCGGCGAGCCAGTGGTAAATGCCTACTGCTGTATCAATGCGGCGCTCTATAACGCCACCGGCAAGTGGGTCAAGGAAAGCCCGATCTTGCCCTGGAAAGTCCTGCAGGCTCTGGGAAAGGCATAGGAGCAGAATATGAAATACATTAAACACGTAGACGTAACCACTGTTGATGCTGCGATAGCCGAACTCAAAAAAGGCAAGGCGGCAGTTATTGCCGGCGGCACCGATATAATCGGTGAATTCAAGAGCATGACATCGCCAAACCTCCCCGATACGCTCGTCAATATCAAGGGTATTGCTGCTCTTAGCAAACTGACTGAAGAGGGGGGAGTGCTCAAAATCGGCGCGCTGACCACACTGTCGGAAATCGCCGATTCCTCCGTGGTGCAGACCAAGTACACCGCTCTGGCTCAAGCCGCGCGCAAAGTGGCGTCACCCGAGCTCAGGAATATGGGCACTATCGGCGGCAACATCTGCCAGCATGTGCGCTGCTGGTATTATCGCCACGAACACAATGCCTTCGCCTGTCTGCGCAAGAATCCCCAGGGTCTGTGCTATGCGCTGGCCGGTGACAACCGCTACCACTCCATCTTCGGCGCGGTGAGCGGCTGTGTGGCCGTCAACCCGAGCGACATAGCCCCTGCCCTGGTGGCCCTGGATGCCAAGATTGTCACTTCCAAGAAGACAGTGGCTGCCCAGGACTTCTTCGCGACGAAACTGGCTCCCGCAGGCGAAGGCACCACGGTTCTGGATGCCGACGAGATTGTCATCGAGATTCAGGTGCCCGCACCAGCCGCGGGCGTCAAAAGCGCCTTCGTCAAGTTCGCCCTGCGCAAGTCCTTTGACTTCCCCATCGTCAACTGCGCCGCCATGATAGGTGGCACCAACGCCCGCATATGCCTGAACGCGGTGCACAACACTCCTCGCCGCGTCACTGCGGCTGAGGATGCCGTCAAAGGCAAAACTATCGACAACACCGTGGCCGAGGCCGCCGGAGCGGCAGCCGTAACCGGCGCCATGGCGCTGCCCGTTACCGGCTGGAGCTACGGCAACAAGTACATGATTCAGATCGCCAAGACCGTGGTCAAACGTGCCGTTTTAGCATGTAAATAACTCCCTGAATAATGTCAACGACACCGAACCGGCAAATTTGCCGGTTCGGTGTTTTATTTCATAGCTGCCGTTTTATCCTGGCATGCGGTGTACGAGGCTTACTTCGGATCTAAACCGGCGGTTACTCCTGATATGCATTGAATAACGCGACCATGAGGGAAATAAATATAACTTTTTTGGTGACAAAAATCACATCACAAGAATGTGAAGTTGGGTAATCTAATAGTGAAAAATGCTTTCAGGTGGTGGTCTATGAAATTAATATTACTGCTGGTCGCCTTAACAACACTGTCTTGTATCCTTATATTCAACAGCGTTCCGATTGCCGCGGGATCTTTCCCCCTGGTACAAATCACTCCTGAATATGTCGATTTCGGGTCACAGGAAGTCGGGCAGCCCAGCTCTGCGGTTAGTCTTACCGTGGCTAACCTGCCAGGCGGCACTTTTACCCTGGTCGTGCCGGATTTGTATATCGAAGGGCCCAATTCTGCCAGCTTCTCAATCATCGACGATAACGTCAAGCATAGAGCTATAGATAATGGTACGTCGGCTACTCTGGGGCTGGTCTTCAAGCCTGTAAGTAACGGAGCACAGGATGCCACGCTGGTGATAATCACCAATGCCGGGATAGACCTGAGCGAAGTTAAATTCAAGGTTCCCTTAACCGGTGTGGGTACGGGTGGTGTGCCGATAATTAGCACCACGCCAATATCCCCAAGCCCAACGCCAGGCACCTCATTGTATACCACCGGGCAGAACCAGCCATCCAGTTCAGAGGGTAGTCAAGCTGATAAAACTGTGCCCAGTCAGGTTGCGTCAAATCCTGAAAGCGCCCCGGCAACCACCGCATCCGAACAGGGAGACAAACAAACGGTTGTGATAATTCTGCTTGTATTGACTGTGACCGCGTTGGTTACGGGTCTCTTGATAATATTGCGCCGAAACAAAGGCTGATATTCCGCGCGCAGGTTTGGGAAGATGATTACTGGGACACTGTCAGCATGGCAGTAAGGGTGTCCTGACCGATTGTGTAGCTGGTATCATCGGCAATATAGGCCCCAAATTCGGTCTGGTAAGTGCCTGCTTGAGCAACTGTTACATAAAATTGTACTGGAATAATCTCGTCTCCATAGAATAGAAACTGCTGTTTATCCCATAGCTTCCCATTCAGGGTTATATAAGCTATCCCTATTCTCTCTACAATACCCGGGATGTAGATATAGGCTTTAACTAATATTTTTTCCCCTATACTAGCCTTGTCCGGGGATACGGATAGGTCGCCGAATGTCCATTGCGTATTTCTCCAATCATAATCGGGCGTTTTTAAACCATCCGAGCGATAACGCTGTGCTTCCCACGTTGCTAGAGTTTATAGAATACTTGCAACCTGGGCTTATGCCCAACGCTATTGTCATCAACACCAATAGCACTTTTAACATTGGTTTCATTCCGTCTGTTCCCAAAATAGCGCGAAGCCAGCATCATTCCTTCCAGGTCAAACTAGAGCGTCAATTATGGGATTCAAGTTTTCAACCTCGTCTCCCACATGTAACAGTTGAATTTTATATTCAGGTTTAGCCTCCGGCAAAGGTTCACCGGCAGGTTCATTTGGGGTCAACATATTTGATTCCGTTGCATCTACCGAGAGCGTTTTATTTTCCTGCTGGGTATGAATAGTTAACAGGTCGAGCAATGCCGTAGTCGCAGCCTCAGGAACAGGCTTCCGACAGACCACGAAACTACCGATTTTGGGTTTGAGAGCATCGTAATGGCGCTTGACATCGTCTAACCCTTCTTTTTCATACCAGTCGGCATTTTCCTTGAAATCTATGATTATGTCCGGCCTGGCGATATAATGAGAATCTGCCACCAGCACCAGATCTTCCTTTTCTTCAGCCGTGTAGATCAAAACATCAGGCCACAATTTGTTCCGGCCAAACTCCTTTTCTATTTCCTTCAAACGCATCCATTCCTGCTTCTGGCTGGTCGATCTGGCCTTCCAGTAAGCCTCAAAATGGCACGGTACAATAGTTACAAAGCGTTTAAATTTATTGGAATGTAAAATAATCCCGGGAGTGAAAAAACTGCATATTAAATTTTGCTCTAAAGAAATCTTCTGGCTGGCCTGGGCGCCGGGAACACTATCTTCGTGATACCCCGGGAATATTTCTCCGTCAAACGGCGGTGCCGTTACGCTATAAAGTTCATCGGGTAGAATTTTATTGATAACAGCGACCATAACCCAGTCCCGGTATCCCGCCCGCATAAAGGTGGCGAAATCCCGGCTCAGGCTTTCTCTGGCTACCTTTTCGAATGTATCCAGCTGTGTTGTCCCCTTGAGTAAATCGAACAACGGACCGTATAGTCCGCGGATCACGCCATCGATGGGGTTACGCAGAAACCAGTCCAATCCGCCGCTTATTTCTATGCCTGCCAAATTTAGCTTGTCCGTCGCCTCCTGAGTCGCATCATTCCATTTCTTGCCAAGGACTATCCCTTCTTCTAACTCAGGGGTAAAATAATCCTTGGCCAGATTTGTATGCACGCTGTCGAATAAACGGTAGAAATCCGAGCGTACATCCTCTGGAAGCACCACGCATGTCTTGCTTATCTCAATATTAGGGTGACTAAGAATGAACTCTTTTAATTCATCGTAGCTTTTTTGCCAGTTATTTGACATGATTTTACCTTTCCCCTTACTTAATCAATCCGAACAGACCATTAATTAAAAGTGAATTCGTAAAGCCTGATTAACTGAGCTGCCAATAGCAATACGCTAGTCTAAGCTTTTAAATACTAATTACCCGAAATATTATATCATATTTTATCTTATAAGAGACCCGCCCCAATAGGGGGCCACTTAGGATACTCATCACATCACTATAAACACCTTTATTAGTACTATTCGCATTTGGTTGTTTCCATGGATCATTTACCTTCGCGAAATTGGATATACCAACCAAAACCGAATAATGCTATCCTTGGGCAACTGGGGATTGTATCTATAAATGTCAACGGTTTCGGGTTGCCGCAGGATTAGTCGTGGATTGGCCAGAAGTTCAGCCTGTCTGACCAACCCTTCAAAATCCCCCTGATCGTAGTATTTCGGCAGCACCTGAGGCCTTCATCTTGAGCTTAAACGGCTGACCGATGAAATCAAAGAAAACCTGCAATGCATGGTAGTGGAGAAGCACCGAATTTGGTTTATAGCCCTTTTGTCTCAGATCAGCTAGATATTCTTTAGCAGTGACCACATCAGGCAGTCTATCAGCCAGCCACTTCCGGTAGGTGCTGATGACTTGCCCGTAGCGCTTGATTGTTTTTTCGTCCCGGTCGCTCTGTAGCAGTTCCTGATGATAATCTTCGAACACAGAACTAGCATACCACCGGGGTTTTCGGAGGTGTGCAAGCTCTGGAAACTCGCAAGGTGGCCAAGTAAACCTATAAGCCGAGTTCTGTATCCGCCTGAGGCGGACGGCGACCATCTATCTAGCCCTGGTGTTACCGCCAGGGTCGTGCGACCAACCCGGGGAAAGGCCGGGCACCCAGGTCCCCCTATTTGGTCTTGCTCCGGATGGGGTTTGCCCAGCCGGCCGGTTACCCGGCGCGCCGGTGAGCTCTTACCTCGCCATTTCACCCTTACCCGCCTGAGGCGGGCGGTATGTTTCTGTGGCACTAAGCCGTAGGGTCACCCCTCCTGGACGTTATCCAGCATCCTGCCCGGTGGAGCTCGGACTTTCCTCCCCGTTAAAACGGGGCGGTCGCCCGGTTTACTTGGCCGTATATACTCTATCGGAGGGGATGGTTTATGTCAACAGGGGATGGCCACTGGTATTTCTTCAGGTGGTACAGGTCACGGTCATCGTCCATGCGCGCGTAGAGGTCGGAGAATTCCGCCTTGCGCGACTGTACGAGTTTGTAGATATCCTGTTATGAAATATCTCTCATAATCATTGACTGCCAGTGGTATAATTTCGACAAGATTTATTTGGGGCGTAGTGGTTAAAGGTACGTTGGCAATTGGAATACTTTTATAAAGAAAGAGGCGGTTGAATATGAAATGGTTCGAAAAGCATTTGAACTTAACGTTGGCGATGGCAATATTCGTTTGCTATACGATAGCTTATTTTATCACCTATGGTCTCATTATCGGCATTGTTCTGGCAGGAATCAGCAGTGCCTGGTACCTCGGAAATAAAAATCGGAGCATGGGCTGGTATATTCTTTGGTGTTGGGTAACTGCCGGAGCGAGTTATAGCTCAGGATACGCCAGTTTATTTACCCCGATTTTAGGAGCGTTGTTCTTATTGCCGCTAAAAAACAAGAGCTTCAAAACTATCAACCCCGTTCCTGCGCTGGAGCCTGATGTTCAATACACCAAAACAGGCGCCGGGAATACGAACGAATAATAAAAACATGAGCCAATTTGGGACTTGGCAACGCGCTTTTAATGACCCGGCTCACAGATCATCTGGTTAGTCCCACTATTACGTAGGAGGTTTAATCGATGCCTGGCACACCAAATGGAATAGGAACAAGTTTTTGGGGGCGTGCTGAGCCGAAAGCCAATGGTTCATATATTACAACTGAATGGTTTACAATTGTAATTCCAATTATTCCTATCAAATCTCACAGACTGATCCCTACCAAACGCTCCGGTTCACGCCAAGAATATCTCGTTTTGGAAACATTCCCTTCGGTACACGGGAAACAAGTTAAACATGTTTACCAGAGTCTATTGCCATTTTTGCTCGTTTTCGGTATCGGCCTCTACATTCTAATCGAGGTTGGCTTTAACCAGAATAATGCCGTAGGTTTTATAGCTTTCATGGCCATATTCTTCGTTTCATTTTTATTGTTCAGCTTTTTGGTTAACCGTATAACTTACTGAAACGGCCGTGAGGCGACAGCTATATTTAGGTTAATTATTGGGTAAAAACGATTCTTGACAGGGACGCTATAATTAAGACTATGGGTAATAGGCGGACCGTCACACCAGGCAAAATAGTACTCATTATATTATCTGCCTGCTTGATTTTGCTTATCGCATGTGGCAAAGCCGTGCCCACGCCAGCAATTTCTAGTATCGTTGTGCCAACCTCTACTGCCCCCCTTACTAGAAGTATTACTTTTGAACAATTATTGGAGGTTGTCAAGCCTCTAGTAAGTAATATTTCTCAATCTTTTACCAATTATTCTTCGGACTTGCAGGCGATGACATCCTTCAAGGATCAGTTAATTGCTCTGAATTTGAAGGCTGGGTTAACGCAGATAACAAGCCAACTCAGATCGTCTGGAATTCTCGACTCTTGCGTCACCGTTCAGACATCAGATCTTGGCCTAATTAACCTTTATGTACTGCCATCTGATTTCTCTTTGACTTCCGAAGATGAGAGATTGCAGGTCGTTTATTTGAAAGCCAACGAAAAAGTCGGTCTTATCCCTGCCTGACGTTCCCCCCGTAAATAAAGCCAACAGCATCTTAGGGTTCTCCGCTAGAATATAGCGAACAGGAGGACTCTACATGCAACGCAAGAAATACACGGA
>QZJY01000043.1 GCA_003597995.1 Dehalococcoidia bacterium | reverse complement strand
TCCCACCCCCGACCCTGTCAATCAGCTCATCGTGGCGGTACCCCTCATACTGCTACTGGAGCTGGGCATACTGCTGTCCCGCCTCGTCTACAAGAAGAGAGAACAACCGGCGGAAGCTTAGTTGTCGTATAAGGCTGCCCGTCATTGACATTGCTCATATTTGGCGCTAACATTAAAAAATACGGGTAGTCGCGGGAGAAAGAGCCATAGATGTCTGATTCATGGCGTGCCTGTCATGCCTGTGGCCGTCAAGTTGAAATGGCTCCGGGCCAGGCGCTGGGAGACGCTCTTAGCGGCTGGGTGATAGTATCCCGCTTGCGTGATAAAGATTCCTTTGACCGTTTCAGCTTCTGTTCCATGTGCTGCCTGCAGCAATGGGTACAGAGGCAGGTGCCCGCCATTCCCGACATCTTTCTGCATTCCCTGGACGACAGCTCGTGTAATCCGTAAGGCAGGTCTTCAGGCAGGCATTTTACCCGGCCTGACCGCAAGGTCTGCTTTATTGTTTATAGACATTAAAGGAAGTGACAGTTATGGCCGAAATACCTGAAATAGGCAAGATATCCGCCGAAATTTTCAGCGAACTCATCTTCCCGCGCCTGGGCGCCGATGACAAACATGTCCTGGTGGGGCCGCGCCACGGCACCGATGTGGGCATCGCCGAAATCGGCGGGCAGGCAGTCTCCTTTACCTGCGACCCCGTGTTCATTGTTCCGCAGTACGGCTGGGAACGTGCAGCCTGGTTCGCCATCCATATTCTGGTTTCCGACTCGGTGACTTCCGGTCTGCCTCCCAGATACCTCAGCATCGACCTCAATTTGCCCATGGAAATGACCAAACAGCAGCTGACCGTAATGTGGGACACAATGCACCACGAGTGCAAGAGGCTTGGCATCGCCATCATCACCGGCCACACAGCGCGCTATGAGGGCTGCCACTACCCCATGGTCGGCGGCGCCACGGTGGTCGGTGTGGGAGCTCTGGACAGCTACGTAAGCCCGCGCTTCATCAAACCGGGCGACGCCCTCATCATCACCAAGGGACCGGCCATAGAGGCCAGCGGCATCTTCGCCACCATGTTCCCCAAACTGATGCAAAAGCAGTTCGGTCTGGACTTCGCGCAGCGTGCCGAAAAGCTGTTTTACAAAATGTCGGTGGTGGAGGAAGCCCGGCTGGCGGTGGGCTGCGGCGTGCGCGACCAGGGTGTCAGCGCCATGCATGACGCCACAGAGTGCGGCATCTGGGGCGGGCTTTACGAGGTGGCCGAAGCCGCCGGATGCGGCATCCGAGTGGAGCAGGAAAAGATAGTGGTAGAAGACTGCGTCAAGGAAATCTGCGGGCTGTTCGGCATCGACCCCTATGCCTCCATCAGCGAGGGCACGCTTATCATCGCCTGCCGCCCGCACAGGGCGCAGCAGGTGGTCAAGGCTATTATTGATAGAGGCATCAAGGCTTCCATCGCCGGCGAGTTTACTGAGGCCTCCAGAGGCATGATACTGGTTAAAGACGGAAAAGCCGCTCCCTTCAAACACCCTAACGTCGACCCCTTCTGGAAGGCATTCTATGACGCGAGCGTGAAGTACAAGGATTACGTGGGCTAGCTGACCTCGCTGTCCTAATAGTATATGCCATGAACACTAATTCAGAGTTGAACGATAAAATCCAGCGCCTGAAAGATGAGCGCAAGGCCGTCATCCTGGCGCACAACTACCAGCCTGCCGAGATACAGGACGCCGCCGATTTCGTTGGTGATTCGCTGGAGCTTTCGCAGCAGGCGGCCAGGACGGAGGCGGATGTCATCGTCTTCTGCGGCGTGCATTTTATGGCTGAAACGGCCTATATCCTTTCACCCGGGAAGACAGTGCTACTGCCCGACCCCCATGCCGGCTGCCCCATGGCCGATATGATCACCGCCGAAAAGCTGCGCGAAAAGAAAAAGGAGCTTCCCGGCCTGCCTGTGGTTTGTTATGTCAATTCATCGGCTGAGGTCAAGGCGGAAAGCGACATCTGCTGCACATCCTCCAACGCCGTGAAGGTGGTGGAAAGCCTGCCGCAGCAGGAAATCATCTTCGTGCCGGACAAATACCTGGGGCAGTGGGTAGCCTCGCAGACAGGCAAAAAACTGCACCTGTGGCCCGGTTTCTGCCCCACCCACGCCCGCATACTGCCGCAGCATATTTTGGAGCTAAAAAGTAAATACCCTCAGGCCAGAGTGGTGGTGCACCCCGAGTGCCGCCCCGAAGTGGATAAACTGGCCGACGCCGTGCTCAGCACCGGTGGCATGATACGTTACGCGCGTCAGCCGGAAGTGCGCCAGATGATAGTCGGAACCGAACTGGGCATAATCCACCGCCTGCAAAAAGAAAATCCCGGCAAGGATTTTATACCCGTGTGCCCGCAGGCCGTCTGCCCCAACATGAAGCTCACCACGCTGGAAAAGGTGTTGTGGTGTCTGGAAGATATGAAACCGCGGGTGGTAGTGCCGGAGGATGTCCGCGTCAAGGCGAAAACCGCGGTCGAGCGCATGCTGCAGGTGGTATAATATGGCCGAAAACGATGGCTTTATCGCGGTGCACATCACGACCAAAGACGAGACCGAGGCGCGCAAGCTGGCAGGCCTGCTGCTGGAACAAAAGAAAGCCGCCTGCGTCAATATCATACCCGGAGTAAGCACTCTTTATCGCTGGCAGGGCAAGATAGAGAGCGGCACCGAGAGCCTGATGATAGTCAAGACCAGAAGGTCGCTTCTGCATGATATAATAGCGCTTGTTAAAGCCAATCATTCCTACCAGGTGCCGGAAGTAATCGCTTTGCCCATAGACGGCGGCAGCCCGGACTACCTTGCCTGGCTGGAAGATGAAATCGAAGGCGCCAGCGCCGGAGGAGCAAGCCCGTGTGCGTCAGAATGAGAGAGGATATCCAGAACGTCTTCGCCAAGGACCCGGCGGCGCGCAGCTGGCTGGAGGTGCTCACCTGCTACCCCGGCCTGCACGCGCTGTGGAACCACCGGGTGGCGCACTGGATGTGGACGCACCATTTGAAGCTGGCCGGACGCATGGTGTCGCAATGCAGCCGTTTTTTCACCAACATCGAGATTCACCCCGGCGCTAAAATCGGCCGGCGTTTCTTCATCGACCACGGCGCTGGCGTCGTCATAGGAGAGACTTCGGAAATCGGCGACGATGTGCTGATGTACGCCGGGACCGAGCTGGCCGGCACCACGCTCAACAAGGGCAAGCGCCACCCCACCATCGGCAGCGGCGTGGTAATAGGGGCGGGGGCGATTATACTGGGCGCCATCACCATCGGCGACGGGGCCAAGGTCGGAGCCGGCTCGGTGGTTACCCGGCCCGTACCCGCCGGCGCCACGGTCGTGGGAGTGCCCGGTCACATCGTGGAAGAACACCGCAAGATGGTGGTCGACCTGGAGCACGGCAAACTGCCCGACCCGGTGGCCGAAGCCATCCGCCTGGTGCTTAACGAGCAGACAAAACTGGAAGAGCGCCTTAAAAAACTGGAAAAGGGTTCGGGGATTACGGTGCCCCCGGACGAGCTGCGCCAGCACGTGCGCCGTATCGTTAAAGAGTTCAGCCAGGGCAGCAACGGGGATGAGAATGATGTGGAGTGGATGATTTAATCTACTGCTTTTCTGACCCAAACCAACTAACTTTGATTATCAACAAGAGGGGCAGCCAATGGCTGCCCCCTTTCTACATTTAAACTAATAGTAAAATTAGAAGGTAATTATTGTAGTGCCAGCCGGTAACTCGAATGTGGAATCCGGCAACGCGGCAAAGTTGAAATTGGAATAATCTATTGTTCCTGTGGAAGACGTTATTTCCACTGCGACGCCGTATTGCGTTGATATCCACATGGTGGTCAGGACACCCGAAGCGGTGTATTCGAAACCCGCGCAGGCGTAGCCGTTGACCGTTTTGGAACCGACATACTTCGGATTATACTGGGTTGTGGAGTTGGCATCGCTGGGTTGCGCCGGCGGCACTGTTATCACCATGGCCGATTTGGAATCTGGCATATACAAGTAATATCGTGTGCCGTTAAATATAGTAACTGTCGTTTGCCCTGCAACTGTTGATTCCATCTTGAACTTGGTGGGGTTGCCCATCTTTATCCAATATTTCGAAGTTGTTGTGGTGCCCGAACTGGTCATGCTGACGTCACAAGAGTAGCTGGTATAGCCGGCGGCTTTGGCGAGGATGGTCGCCAGGTCATTCCCGGAGACAGCGGGTGTGGAGGAGACAGGCGTTGATGATGCAGCCGTAGTGGTGGTCGATGTTGCCGTCGCAGTGGAGGTTGTAGCAGAGGCAGACGACGTCGCCGGTGCCGAAGAGGTCGCGGTCGCCTTGGTGGTGGTAACAACGGGAGATGAACTAGTAGTTGTGTTACTGCCTTTTCCTCCGCATCCCATGAAAAGCGTGGCAACGATAACCAGAGACAGAGAGATTCCGAATACTTTTTTCACATTCCATCCTCCCTCCCCGGTGTTCGGATTTCCCGCTGGAAGTTTTGGGGCACCGGAGTCAATACATTCTAACACTCTTGAGGACAAAGTCAATAAGACGTAGCTAAAGAAAATAGTAGTATCTTCGAGCAGAACTAGAACTGGGAAACGCTCAACAGACAGAGGCTAAAGCAAGCGACGCGATTCGCGCGTCAGGTTCTCCACTATACGTATCATGCCGCCGGTGTCCTGCTTGCAGTACTTGAGCAGGTCTTTTCGTATCTTGTTGCGTTCTTCGGCGGAGACATTGCCGAAGGTGGCCTGCATATACCGGAGGCTGGCGATATCGCCGTGAGAAATTTCGAGGTCTTCATAGCTGATACCGGTGACGGCGGGCATGACCTTCTTGAGCGAAGCGCTGCCAGTTTGCGAGGGATGATAATAGCTGAAATCCCTGAAAGGCGTGAGCAGGTCGATGATGCGTTTCGATATATCCGCTATCCAGCCTTTGTACTCAGGGAAAGCCGCCGCCATCTCTTTGAGGCGGCTCTTTTCGAAGGCCTCGTAATAGACCAGAATGGTGCCTGAGGGACCGATAGACTCTTTCAACTCAGCCAGAAAATCAGGACGGGGGTCATCCTTCCCTCTTGCCAGAAAAGAATGATGCCCGGGGCGGGCGCCCGGCTGCTCTATCACATGCACCGAAAACTGAAAAGGGATGTTCTGGTACGGGCTGGTGCCGTCATAAAGGGGGACGGCCGTCATGAAGGTCTCGAAATCCATAAAATAGAGCGGGTACTGCAGGCTTTCCAGGAATGCCCTTATCCCTGCCCGGTCGATATGAGGCTGGCCGCACACGACGCAGTCCTTTTGAATCTGCTGCCTGGCATTGAGCTTGACGTCCTGCGGTATATCGCCGATATTGAGGATACCTCGGCCGAGCAGGTCTTCGCCCAGTTTCTTGCCGTAATAAAGGGTCATGACGTGATGCTCGGGAAGATAAGCCCAGCATTCGCCCTGAAGCGCGCAGGGGTAAGGCGAGTTGCAGCGCTGGCCGATGGCCTCCTCCGGGCATTCCGCGGAGGAAATAAGCTCCAGCATTTCCGCGATGCGTTCCTCTATTCCAAAGGAAAATTCATCCAGCCTGTCGGTCACGTCTTCGGTAATAAACAGTTGAGAAGGGTCTATTGCGCCGCTTTTCACGAAGTCCTTGTTGAGATACACGATGCGACAGCGATCAATAATCAGCCCCGCCAGCTTACAGCAGTGCCGCTGGAAGGCCACGTCGTGCAGATGCTCGTCGCGAACCTCGGTGGCGCTCTTGACCTCTATAATGTCCCAGGCCTCGTCCCCGGCGGGGTTCAGGATATCTACGCGGCAAAAAAGCCGGGAGGCCGAAAAGCCGGCTTCGTAAAGCGGCTTGCGGGAGGCGAGCGCCGCTTTGGCCTCGCGCAGGTTCTCGCTGATACTTGAGCTATAGACATTTAACCCGCCGGGATAAAGCCCCTGCGCCAGTTCGCCCACATAATGGCCCTGGTCGAAAACGTTCTGGGTGGCCTCATCCACCTCCGGCAGTCTGGAGAAATCGTTGACCGACACCCACAGCAGCTTGCGGCACTGAAGGCCGTTCAGATATTTGGACTTGGAAAGGCTTTTATAACCGTTCAAGGCTCGAACCCCTCTTACCTGACATTATGCACTATTGCGCGCCTGCTGTCTCGTCCGGTTCGCACAAGAAATTCGCAATCCTCTGAGAGGATAAACGATAATCCTCAGAGCATATCAATGGCAACCGGATAATCGAATTGGACTAGTAAGCGGGTCAATGCTATACTGTTCAGCATTGTATAGAAACTTGGATGGTAATTAAAAACAAAACGGCTGACGCCTTTTATCATAGCTTTCGACAATATGCTTAAATTCAAATAAAACCAATCGATGCCTGAATTATTGCCTTTTTTAAGTTGAGAATAATGCAGAATCAAAGCGACATACCGCAGGTCACCTCCCCTCGGGAATATGACAACCTGGCCGATACTCTCGGCCTTATCCGCATGCCGGCGCTCAAAATCGGCCAGCATACGGCGCGCATTCCCATCGTGCAGGGCGGCATGGCGGTGGGCATTTCTCTTGCCGGCCTGGCCTCGGCGGTGGCCAACGCCGGAGGCATCGGCGTCATCGGCGGCGCCGGCATAGGCTTTTTCGAACCCGATTTCAGCAAAAACTACGATGTGGCCTCGCGGCGCGCCCTGCGCAACGAGATTAAAAAGGCCCGACAGAAGACGCAGGGAGTGCTGGGTATCAACATCATGGTGGCGCTCACGGACTACGCCGAGCTGGTCAAAGCCGCTGCCGACGAAGGCATAGACATAATCTTCTGCGGGGCGGGTCTGCCGCTGGCGCTGCCTGGGCTGGTAGACCTCAAAGGACGAACGCGCCTGGTGCCCATAGTATCCTCGGCGCGCGCCGCCCGCATTATCTGCAAG
Organism: Dehalococcoidia bacterium; assembly: GCA_003597995.1. Taxonomy (NCBI): domain Bacteria; kingdom Bacillati; phylum Chloroflexota; class Dehalococcoidia; species Dehalococcoidia bacterium. Next base: position 4,447 of record QZJY01000043.1, on the reverse strand, counting down.
AAGTGGCTGGAGGATTTCGGCTACTTGCCTGACGGGTTCGTGGTGGAGGGACCGCTGGCTGGCGGACATCTGGGTTTCAAGCCCGACGAGCTCGAGTTGCCGGAAAACCGGCTGGAAAAATTGGTTCCGTCGGTCATCCAGGAAGTCCAGGCCTTTGTGCCCATCGCCGAGAGGCCCATCCCCGTCATCGCGGGAGGGGGCATTTTTACAGGGGCTGACATCTATAAATTCATCCGCCTGGGAGCCAGCGGCGTGCAGATAGCCACACGCTTCGTGGTCACCGAGGAATGCGACGCCTCCCCGGCCTTTAAAGAAGCCTACCTCAAGGCTAAAAAAGAGGATGTCACTATCATCAAAAGTCCGGTGGGCATGCCGGGAAGAGCCATCAACAACGCCTATCTGGACGATGTGAAGGCCGGCAAGAAGAAGCCCTTCCGCTGCTACTGCCACTGCGTCAAGACCTGTAACTACCTCGAGAGTCCCTACTGTATCTTCCACGCGTTGGTGAACGCGCAAAGGGGACACCTTTCCGCCGGTTTCGCTTTTTGCGGCGCCAACGTCTACCGTCTTAAGCGGCTTACCACAGTTCAAAAACTCTTCGCTTCTCTGGGCAAGGGATATTCGAACGCGGCGCGCCGCGAGTTCGGCGAGATGCTGGCGCGTTTTCTGAACGACAGCATGTCCACCGCCGCTGCGCAACCGGTTCAGGTTTAACGGGATATGCCAACGGCCAAGCTAAACCCATTGAAATAAAGTCAATCTAAAAATTTAAATAGCTAAAAAGAAAAGGAGACTTACTTGCCGACTATTTTAGAACGTGTTACCAAGGTGACCACAGCGCGTCTGAGCGCCAAAGAGGAAGCGGTGGTCCCGTCCGCCAGCTTTACCGACGACCTGGGGGCGGACTCGCTGGACCTGGTTGAGCTCATCATGGGACTGGAAGAGGAATTCAGCACGGCGGAAAAGCCGGTCAAGATCCCCGACGACGATGCCGCTAAAATCAAAACTGTGCAGGATGCCGTAGACTATTTGAAAAATAAAGGGATGTCCGATTCTGACGTCAAACCGCAGGCGACTCAGGCAGCGCCAGCCGCCAATGCCGCTGCCGCTATCATGAAAACCGCTCCTAAAGCAGCCCAACCGGCAGCGCCTCAGAAAAAAGCTGCCAGCGCTCCGGCTGCGAGGAAAAGCGCTCCTAAAAGCGTCAAGACTGTAAAAAACAGCAAAACCTCATAGGCATAAAAGCGTGACAATCGAGCATCACGCAGGCCATTTTACAGGCAAAGGAGGCATCCGGCTCTTCTATCAGAGCTGGGCACCTCCTACCGAGCCCCGCGCGGTATTGCTGCTAGTGCACGGCCTGGCTGAGCATAGCGGGCGGTATCTGAACATCGTGAATGAATTCGTGCCCGCAGGATTTATCGTATGCGCTCCTGACCACCGCGGACACGGCCATTCCGAAGGAGAAAGGTGCTACGTCAACCGCTTCAACGACTATGTGGAAGACCTGAATACTTACGTCGATATCGTACGAAGTGAATATCCGGTGGTTAAGATTTTCATGGTCGGCCACAGCCTGGGTGGGACTATCGCCACAGCTTACGCTGAGGCTCACCAGGGAAAGCTGGCAGGGCTCGTCCTATCAGCCCCGACCCTTAAAGCCGGCTCCAGCATAACCAGGCGCGATAAGCTGCTCGCCCGCATCGCCTCACATCTTGCGCCGGGAGTTGGAGTCAGCAGCCTGGATGCCGCGTCTATCAGCAAAGACCCGGCGGTTGTCACTGCGTATGTGAACGACCCGCTGGTGTATACGGGCAAAATCAGCGCCCGTCTGGGTGCCGAGATACTTCACGCCATCGAGAACGCCATACCGCCCCGGATGCAGACAATTAAACTTCCCATCCTCATCATTCAGGGGGGCGGAAGACCGCCTCTCCAACCCGGAGGGCAGCAGGGCGATATTCGACGGCGTCTCGTCCAGCGACAAGACTTTCAAGCGCTACGAAGGCCTTTTCCATGAGATATTCAACGAGCCCGAACGCGCCGTCGTTTTTGCCGATATGAAGGAGTGGCTGGCCGCCCGCGTTTAAGCAACACGCATCACGTTATTGTTGCCGTCCTCTTCTAACCAGGGCCATCTCTGTGTTCTATTCAGTTTTAATTTTCCCGCGTGAGGCTTGGTGCCGTATGTGTAAGAAGTTCCGTTCATTGATGTGATGTTGCCTATCTGGTTGTAGGCGTAGCTCTGGGTGTATGCATTGGAGACCGCCGTGAGCCGGTCGAGGAAGTCATAGGTGAAGCTCTCAGTCTCAAGAGCAGGCGCATTCACCCTGGTAGCCATGTTGCCAGAGGCGTCCCAGATGTATAGTAAGTCCTGTATGGCGGTGCCGCCGGCCTGCGGCAGCTCGCGAAGTATGGGTACTTCTCTAATCTGAGTTGGAGTTATTTTACTTTGTTCTATCTGAAATTTTATTGAGAAGAAGTAATTGTAACGCAGCAATTTGCGCACAAAAATTCTTCTATGGTGTAGTATTTATTGAACACGATGTCGCCCCGTCCGTTTTCAGCAAACACCTCTATATCTTTAGCGTTCGCTACTGATACTTTCAAGTTTCCCTTAAAAGTCGAGCTTGGGGCCACTGGATTTACAACGAGTTGGTAGTTAGCCTGTTCAATCACTACGTGTATGGATAGCATTTCGCCAGTTTCATTCGTAACACCAATGTGAAGACAAGGTGAACCGCCCATAAAAAAGAGAGACACACCACAAAGCGTTATTATTAACGAGAAAATAAATAATTGCTTATTCATATCCTTTCCTGTATACCCTGCAAGATTGATGCAGTTTTCGCCACTCCCACAATCATGGGTAATTGTCTCCACCGTTTATGAACAGTTCTGGTGAATGCTTTCACTTCTTTCGTAATGCTAGCACATGACCTATTACCAAACTCTTACCAAAGCAGAATAAAGATATAGACATATCATGAAAATTAGCTGACAACCGGGCTGCTAATAGAGAGGGGGTTTATCTCCAAGAGGACCCAACACTTTTGGTCGTTTCGATAAAACAGCTCCTCTGATAACAGCTTTTTTACAACATAACTAGCAAAAAAGCATTCAATCCTGCTACTATAATGAACCCGATTTTGCAGACAATGGATGCCTGCGAGTCCGGAAATAGTCCAGATAGTAACGGAGTATTGCCTGATGTCTGCAAAATGGAAATCGTCACCGACCATAGCGCTGGTTGCGCTGCTCGCCATAACCGCGGTCTGGGGCAGCACCTTCTTGGTGGTGCAGGATGCGGTGGAACGCATGCCCGTGATGGACTTCCTGGCGGTGCGGTTTACGGCAGCTACTCTGGTGATGCTCGCCATCCGCCCGACCTGCCTGCGCGGCATGAGCCGGGCAGGATTCATGCGGGCTGCGGGGCTGGGCGTAATGCTGGGGATGGGTTATATCACGCAGACATACGGCCTGAAGTATACTTCGGCCTCCGTCTCGGGTTTTATTACGGGTATGTTCGTAGTTCTCACGCCGGTCATGTCTTGGGTGCTGTTCCGGCGCGGAGCCAACCGCAACACCATAATCGCCGTGGTGCTGGCTACAGTCGGCCTGGGACTTATCAGCCTGAACGGATGGTCTGTAGGAGTTGGTGAGCTGTTGACGCTGGTCTGCGCCCTCTTTTTCGCCCTGCAAATAGTTGGGCTGGGGGAGTGGTCGGCAAAGTACGATACTTACAGCTTTGCGGTCGTACAAATAGGCGTGGTGGCGGTTATATCCCTGGCAATCGCAGTTCCCGGCGGTATCGCCCTTCCACCGGACGGCAGCGTCTGGGGGGCAGTGGCCCTCACCGCCGTCCTCGCCACGGCAGCCGGTTTCCTAGTCCAGACCTGGGCGCAATCCCTGGTATCGCCGACACGCGTAGCGGTGGTGATGACCATGGAACTCGTATTTGCCGGGCTGTTCGGCGTGTTCATCGGCGGTAACCAACTGACACCGCGTATACTGGGCGGAGCCGCCTGCGTGCTGGCCGCCATGTTTATATCCGGCATTAAAACGGCGCCAGCCGCGCCCAGACTCGAGACCTAATAAAAGGCAGAGCATCATAGAATTTCAAACGCCCTGCCTCATATGGATAGATTGGGACTGAACTAAAGACGTTCTTTATACTGTACGCAAGAAGCAGAGCAGGGCTCCCGTACGCTTGTAGCAGTATGTCTGGCTGAAAGCTCGCTGAGCGCCACCCGCATGATCCTGCCGGATATCGTGACCGCCCTGAATATCCCTTTCCAGACACCCGCCCGGCGGAGCGGCACTCTCTTTCGAAAACTCGTGGCTTGACCTTATAGATACCCACGCGCAAGCGCGTGGTTCTTTATATTTCAAGCTTCGCTTGTCCTGAATCCTGGCGACCTTGGTATTCAACATACTTGAGTATCTG
>QZJY01000042.1 GCA_003597995.1 Dehalococcoidia bacterium | reverse complement strand
GGCTTCTCATGGCAGGTCCCTTTCTTGCCCTTATTATAGGACACTCGATCCTGCCAAACCCACCAAACCTCAAGCGTCCAGTCTCAGGGGTTCACTCCAGTCTAACATAACTAATATTTGAAAATGTGAAAATAATGAACAGCATGATAGACACAACAAATCCTGAAAGCAAAGCTAGGGGCACACCCCAATTTCGAAGTACGTTATCAAGTATTGGCAGGTTTATGTTGGTAAACGTGAGAAGAAAACTGCCAGAAGCTGTTATGATCAGAGTGATAATGCTGATTAGCAAATACATTATGAGGAAAACATTTTTAAAAATGCCATAAACTTCTCGGTAGGAAAATTGACTGTATACGATCTGCAAGAATACGAAAATCGCAGCGGCAATGATTCCGAATACAGCAACCTGGACTGCAAACAAGTTATTGTAAAAGCTAACTATTGAATCCACGTTCTTAATATCCACATATAATATTTTGCTTATTGTAAACCTTAGCTTTGATGCTTACAATTTTTTTAGGAACCCATCTATAATTCAACCCCACGCCGCCATATCACCTATGCTATAGCGCCCCCATTTATTTTGTGCTACAATATAGACGATTATGACCCAGAGCCTGCTTGACAGCTATCACCGCCACATAGACTACATGCGCATCTCGGTCACCGACCGCTGCAACCTGCGCTGTATCTACTGCAATTCCAGCGCCATGCAGCACCTTTCGCATGACGACATCCTGCGCTATGAGGAAATCGAGCGCGTGGTGCGCGCCGCCGCCCGTCTGGGCGTCAAGAGCATCCGCCTTACCGGGGGTGAACCCACGGTACGCCCGCACGTGGCCGAGCTTGTCAGGCTCATCCGCGCCGTCCCCGGCATCGAAGACATCTCTATGACCACCAATGCCACCCGGTTGGCCGAAATGGCGCAGGAACTCAAGGACGCCGGCGTCAGCCGCGTCAACATCTCGCTCGACACCTTCAAGCCGGAGCGTTTCGCCGCCATGTGCGGCGCGGGCAAGCTGGAGGACGTGCTGGAAGGCATCGAGGCGGCTAAAAAAGCAGGTCTTAACCCCGTCAAGATAAACACCGTCGTTTTGCGCGGCGTCAACGATGACGAGGTAGTCGATTTCGCCCGCAAGAGCGTGTCGGACGGCTGGCATGTGCGCTATATAGAAGAGATGCCGCTGGTGGGCAATGAAAACGGCCACAAGATGGTCTCCATTGACGAGATTAGAGAGAGAATAGAGCGCGAGCTGGGCGCACTCGAACCCCACTACCCCTCCCACAACGGCCACGGCCCGGCCAAGTATTATAAAGTCCCCGGCAGCGCGGGCAGCATCGGCTTCATCGGCCCGGTGACCGACTGTTTCTGCGGCGAGTGCAACCGCTTCCGCCTGACCGCCGACGGCAAGCTGCGCCCCTGTCTCCTGCGCGACGAAGAAGTGGATTTGAAGCCAGCTTTACGTAACAATGCCGGCGACGAGGAACTCGAAGCGTTGATGCTGAAAACGGCGGCCATGAAGCAGGAGAAGCACCAGCTGGCCGAGCATGTCTCCATACACGGCCGCAACATGAGGCAAATTGGCGGGTAATAAAAGGTTGTCATTGCGGGCTTGACCCGCAATCCAGGGTTCATCTCTCCCCTTCGTGGGAGAGATAAGAGTTAGGGACAACGATATATCTCTCCCTTTGGCAAAAGGGAGACCTTGGCGGAGCCAGGGAGAGGGTTTTGCCCCTGTCTCCCCTCCAATGAGGGACGAGAGGGGGATTTAATAATCGAATATCATTTGTATTCGAAAAGGATTATGATTCGTTTCGTTTGTTCAAACAGGCCATTTAGGCGTAAAATGGTTGAAATCCAAGGAGGCAGCCCATGCCTGAACTAAGTCACGTTAACGCCAGGGGCGAAGCGCGTATGGTGGACGTCAGCCCCAAGGCCGAGACCGAGCGCGAGGCGGTGGCCACGGGGGGCGTGCGCATGCTGCCGGCGACCCTGGCCAAAATCAAGCAGATGGAGATAAAAAAGGGCGACGTGCTCTCCGTGGCGCGCGTGGCAGGCATCATGGCGGCCAAGAAGACGCCTGAGCTTATCCCGCTATGTCATACGCTTCTTATCGAAGAAGTGACCGTAGATTTTGATTTTGTCGGGGATGACTTTATCCGCGCGACCTCAAGAGTAAAATGCACCGGCAAGACCGGCGTGGAGATGGAAGCGCTCGTAGCGGCGGCGGCCAGCTGCCTCACTATCTACGATATGTGCAAGGCCATCGACCGCGGCATGACCATAGAATCCGTCCGCCTGGAAAAGAAGAGCGGCGGCAAGAGCGGCACCTATATAAGAGGAGAAAAATCCAATGGCTAAAATAGTGGCGGTTTGCACCAGCGAAAAAAAAGGCGAAAAGAAGACAGACATAGTCTGCGGCCTGCTTAAAGAGGACTTTGGTCTGGAGGGCGATGCCCATTCGAGCGCCGGCAGCCACCGGCAACTCAGCCTGCTTTCCATGACAAGCATCGAAAAGATGCGGAAACTGGGGGCGGACGTGGGGCCGGGCGACTTCGCCGAGAACCTGACGGTTGAAGGCGCGGAGCTTGTGCTCTATCAACTGCCCATCGGCAAGCGCCTCAAAGTGGGCAAGGATATCGTCCTCGAAGTCACGCAAATAGGCAAGACCTGCCATGACCGCTGCGCCATTTTCAAGCAGGTGGGCACCTGCGTCATGCCGCTGGAGGGCATCTTTACGCGCATCATCAAGGGCGGCCAGGTCAAGGCCGGCGACGAGATAAAAGAAATCTAGACAACCTCGAAGAAAGTACAGGAGCTCCGGAGGACATCCGGGGCTCTTTTGTTTTGAGGGACTAGCGCGCCGCTTCCCTGACCAGGTGGCCTATTTCAGGCAAGATTATCTTTTCAAGAGCCAATTTCACGGCTTTAAGCGAGCCCGGCAGGCAGATGACGGCCTTGCCGAGTGCCACTCCAGCAGTAGAGCGGCTGAGGATGCTGCCAGTGCCGATTTCCTGATAGGTCAGGTAGCGGAAGAGCTCGCCGAAGCCATCCAGCCTCTTTTCGAGCATGGGAAGCACCGTTTCGATAGTAATATCCATCTTGCTGGCGCCGGTGCCGCCGCTGGCTATGATAGCCTGCACTTCGGCCGAGTGTAACAGCTCTCCCATTTTGCCCTGGATGGCTTCGCGGTCATTTTTTAATAGGGAGAAGGAAACTACTTCGTGGCCTGCGCTTTTCAAGCCTTCAACCAGCAGCTTGCCGGACTCATCTGTTTTTTCGGTGCGGGAGTCTGAAATGATAATCACGGCGCAGTGGACCTTTTGGGGCGACAGGTGCTTGTGTTCTTCATAACCCATATGCTGACTCCTATGCCTGAAGCTGTGAAATCATTATAGCCGTCCAACTCAGGCCGCGCAACGAATTGTGGAATCACAGGAGCTGGTCGGTACAAATTACCGTCAGGTCTAATATCGCTTCGGAAAAATAAACACAGCAGACAAAGCATTGAGTTTCAAAATATAATAATGTATTATTAACTCATAAAAAGGGATAAAAATTATGTTTAGAAAGATGCTGGTACCTCTGGATGGCTCGGAGTTGTCCGAGGTTACTTTCAAATACGCCAACGAGTTGGCCGGCCGTTTTGCCGAGCTGGAAGTTATTTTGCTGCATGTTTGCCACGATAAGGATACTGTCGGATTGCACCGCATGTACATAGAGAGTTCGGCTGACAAAATCCGTGCGGATGCGCAAAAAAACTCGGGCAACAGAGATATTAAAGTCCGCGGCGAATTGCTGACCGGTGTTCCGGCCGATGAAATTATACACTTCGCCCGCAAGAATGGCATAGACCTCATTTTGATGGCTACACATGGACGCTCTGGCTTGAGCCGCTGGGCTATGGGCAGCGTGGCGTATAAAGTGCTGCGAGAGGCAAATGTGCCTGTGTTAATGGTAAGGGCCGGTATTGAAGATGCCATAATCCTGGACCAGCTTCCTGAAAGGCGCATCCTGGTGGCACTGGATGGCACCAAGTCGGCTGAGGCCATTTTACCCCATGTGGAAGCCCTGGGGAGGCAATGGGGTACAGATGTTGTTCAGATAATACTTATACGAACTTGCGAGCCTCCCACTGTTTCATCAGATTATCCATCGGACCTGGCCGAGAGCTGGGAAGCACGGGTTCAACAGGAAAACCTGAAGTGCAAGCTGGTGGCAGGGGCGTACCTGGCGAACGTCGAGAAACGCTTCCGGGAGGCCGGTTTTAAAGTACGCAGCGAACTGCCGTTGGGAAACCCGGCGCAAGAGATAACCAATTCGTCAGTGACAAACCGCGCCAACCTCATCGCTATGGTCATACACGGTCGCTCGGGCATCAGCCGCTGGGCTTACGGCAATACCGCCGAAGAAGTCATGATAGGGGCTCGAACTCCCATTCTGCTGGTACGCGGCTGATATCGAGCGCTTCCGGACACTTTATCGCTCTGGCGTCTGACTCTGTCGACTCATAAAGTCGAATTTTTAGCAGCCCAGCTTCATTGTTGCTTTTTAATCCCCAGCAGCCTTTTTACCAGCTTGAAAAGCTCAAGTCCCCAAAAGATAGTTGAAGCCGCTAGTATGGCTGTTACCCATTCCCACCAGGCCAGCGGGAAGGTGTTGAAAGGCCCGTGCAGGGGGGGCAGATAGACGATTAAAAGCAATAGTAAGCATTCCCATGTTATGGCCAACCAGAGCCAGCGGTTCTTGAAAACCCCCACCCGGAACAGGGAATGGTCCAGCGAGCGGCAGTTAAAGGCGTTGAAGAATTCGATGAGTATCAGCGTTACAAAGCACAGACTTTGTGCTTCCTGAATGCCCCTGCCGGTGTTCACAGCCCATACAAAAACGGCAAGCGACACAACCGCCGTCCATAAACCTGCCACGAGCAGGTAAGTCATAACAGGACGTGTGAAAATTGTCTGATTGCGGGGACGTGGCTTTTTCAGCATCAGGTCCGTATCGGGAGGGTCGATGGAAAGGGCAATAGCGGGAAGCCCGTCAGTTGCCAGGTTCAGGTAAAGAATTTGGATGGCGATAAGAGGAAGCACGCCGTTCTCCAGACCCATTAGCGGGCCGAGCAGAATAGCGGCAGCCATCAGTAGAATTTCCCCCAGATTGCAGGAAAGCAGAAAGACCAGGTATTTTTTGATGTTGGAGAAAATACCGCGTCCTTCTTCCACTGCTGCCACTATCGAAGCAAAGTTATCGTCTGTCAACACCATGCCGGCGGCTTCTTTGGTGACATCGGTGCCGCTGATGCCCATTGCAATGCCGATATCCGCCTTTTTTAGAGCCGGGGCGTCATTGATGCCGTCTCCGGTCATAGCGACGACGTGGCCTTTACGGGCAAGCGCCTCCACCACACGCAATTTGTGCGAGGGCGACACCCTGGCATAAACATCTATCTTTTCAACCAGTTCTTCAAACTCTCCCTGGCTGAGCTGGTCCAGCTCGGCACCGCTGTAAGCCAGGCCGCCTTTCATCAGCCCGAGCTCCCTGGCGATGGCAATAGCCGTAGCTTTGTGGTCTCCCGTAATCATCACGGTACGTATGCCGGCGCGGTCGCAGAGTTTGATGGCCTCTTTCACTTCGGGGCGCGGCGGGTCAATCATTCCCACCAGCCCGAGAAATACCATGTTCTTTTGCACATCGGCGTCGCTTTCAGATAAAAACGAGCTCTTGTAGGCCAGACCGAGCACGCGCAACGCATTGTCGGCCATTTCTTGAGCTGCCGACAGTATTCTCTCGCGAGTCGCTGTATCAAGTTCGATTTCCTTGTCCTGTAGCAGAACATAACGGCAGTCGCCCAGTATCACTTCGGCGGCGCCCTTGGCCATGGCTGTGCGTCCCTGGGGCATCTCGTGCACGGTGGTCATACGCTTGGATTCTGAGGTAAAAGGTATCTCGTGAAGGCGAGGAGTGCGCTGAGCGAGTTCCTGCTGGCTCAAGCTGGCCTTAGCGGCTAGAACCACCAGTGCTCCCTCTGTTGGGTCGCCTTTGATATCCCAGGCTCCGTTTTCATTAGACAGGCTGGTGTCGTTGCACAGCACGCCTGCCAGCAGCAGCCTCTGCAGGGTCGGGATCGATTTGGGGTCAAGTGCTTTTCCGCGGTCAAGAAATTCGCCTCTGGGTTCGTAGCCTGAGCCGTTGACCTCGAGTATTTTGTTATCTACAAATATATGGCGGATGGTCATCTGGTCCTGGGTGAGGGTACCTGTCTTATCCGAACAGATATATGTTGTGCTGCCCAGCGTCTCCACCGCGGGGAGCTTGCGCACGAGAGCATGCCGTTTAGCCATTTTCTGCACGCCCAGCGATAACGAAATGGTCACTACGGCCGGCAAGGCTTCAGGGACGGCCGCCACAGCCAGACTTACCCCCCACAACAGCATTTCAAGTACGCCGTGACCTCTGAGAATCCCCAGCACGGCCAGCACGAATGTAAGGCTGAGCGCCGCTATTACTATCATGCGACCCATGCGGTCGAGGTTGATCTGCAGGGGCGTTTCCTCTTCTTTTACCTCCTGAAGGAGCCTGGCAATCTGGCCGAACTCAGTGTTCATACCGGTGGTGGTTATCACAGCGGTGCCGCGGCCGTAGCTGGCCGAGGTCCCGGCGAAAACCATATTCCGGCGGTCGCCTATGCCTGCTTCAAATCCTATCGGCTCTGTTTTCTTTTCCACAGGCGTGCTCTCCCCGGTGAGGGAAGCCTCGTCTGTTCTCAGATTGATGGATTCCAGTAAACGACCGTCAGCCGGCATCCGGTCGCCGGTTTTCAGCAGTACGACATCGCCGGGAACGACTTCCGAGGCGGGTATGTCCTGATGCTTGCCGTCCCTGATAACCCTGGCGGCCGGTGCTGCCATTTTTTTTAGGGCTTCAATGGAACGTTCGGCGCGGTATTCCTGGATAAACCCTAGCCCGGCGGCGAAAAGAATGATGATGAAGATGACGATGGCGTCCACTGTTTCGCCGAGTATAGCGGAAAGGATGACCGCCACCAGTAGGATGATAATGAGAAGGTCTTTGAACTGTTCCAGGAATAGTCGCCAGGGTGATATCTTTTTGGAATGGCGCAGCTCGTTAGGCCCGTATTCGGCCAGGCGGCTTTTGGCTTCAGTGGAACTCAAGCCGTCAGGGTTTGAACCCAGGCTGCTGAGCGCCTGTTCAGCCGTAAGGTTGTACCAGATATCATGAGCTTTTGCCATAGCGCTTCCTTTCAGAATAGAGAACAGGCTTGTGTCCAGTGCGTCTAATTGGCCTCAGTAAAATATAACATAACCGGAATTAAAGGGAAGAGCGGAACGCTCAATGACCGTAGAAAAGAAAAGAGGGGAAGCATTTACTTCCCCTCTGTACGATATTAAACCCATATTAACGGTTAGCCTTAAGCCTTCTTTTTCCGCAGGAAGGGTATCCAGGAAACGAAGCGGCCCCACTCGCGGTTTTCCCATACGATAAGCAGTTGGCTGGCGCTAAATATCGAACTGTAAGTGCCGGTGATGATTCCGATAATCAGCACCAGTGTGAAATTATGAATAGTAGCTCCGCCAAGAACGAATAACGCCAGCAGAACGAAGAGCACGGTGAGGGAGGTATTTAGGGAGCGCGTCACCGTTTGCAATATACTTGAATTAACTACGTTCTCCAGGTTTCCTCTGCCGCCCCTGGATAGATTTTCACGTATACGGTCGAAAACCACGATGGTGTCGTGAACGCTGAAACCCACGACGGTAAGCATGCCCGTAATGAACATGGCATCGATTTCGATGCCTGCCGCCCATCCCAGGATAGAGAAAATACCTGTTACCACTAGCACGTCGTGTACCAGGGCGGCCACGGCACAGGTACCCCAGCGCAAAGGCTTGGGCATTTTGCGGAAAGCGAAAGTAATATAAGCCAAAATGCCGAGCGCTGCAACAAAAACTGCGATTACAGCATTACGGGCGGTCTGTGAAGCCACCGCGGGCGATATTACCGAGAGGTCCTTTTGTTCGGTGGTGGTATCGAGCGTGGTATTCAATCCGCTTAAAAGCTGCTGGTTTTGTTCTGTGCTTATTTCGGAGAGGCGGACGATGAAATCGCCCTCTCCCGTGCGTTGCACGATGGCTTCTTTATATCCGATGTCTGCCAGCGTGCTGCGGAGCTGCGATTCATTCACGCTGGTGCTGAAGTGCAGCGTCATGGACGTACCGCTCTTGAAATCTATGCTGGGTTTCAACCCAAACACTGCTAGAGAAATAATGCCCGGAATGATGATGAGCGCCGAGAGAAGGAAAAACCAGTATCTCTTACCAACAATATCAAACATTTTTCTTGACCTCGTGTATGGATAAGCCCTTGACCATGCCGCCGCCGATGAGCAGGCTGATGAAAGTGCGCGTGATGACGACAGCGCTGAACATGCTGATGGCAACGCCGAGGAACAGCGTGAGGGCGAAGCCCTTCACCATGAAGGCGCCGAATGTGCTGCCGAACCAGTAGAGTATGGCGCAGGTGATGAAGGTAGATATGTTGCTGTCGCGGATTGCAGGCCAGGCGCGGCGGAAGCCTTCATCCACGGCGCGGTGCAGAGTGCGCCCGGTGCGCAACTCCTCCTTAAGTCGTTCGAATATGAGCACATTGGCGTCGACTGCCATGCCCACCGATATGATGAAACCGGCGATGCCCGGCAGGGTGAGCGTGACCGGGATGAGTTTGTAAACGGCCAGTACCAGGGCGCTGTAGATGAGGAGGGCTGTGGCGGCGATAACGCCTGGCAGATGGTAGTAAAAAATCATGAAGGCTATTACTATCCCGATGCCGATAGCGCCGGCGATAAGACTTTTAGTCAAAGAATCGGAGCCGAGGGTGGCGTCCACGTCGGTGCGCTGGACGATAGTCAGAGGCACATCCAGGCTGCCCGAGTTGAGCTGGATGACCAGGTTCTGGCAGTCCTTGAGAGCCAGCCCAGTTATCACGCCTTTCGCTCCGATCTCGTTCTGAACGTTAGCCGTTTCAATGTTAGTTTCATCCAGAAATATGGAAATCGGTTTGTTAAGGTTGCGGGCGGTGATTGCCTTGAACAGAACAGCGCCCTCGTCATTCCACTCGAATGCGACCTGGGGTCGATTGGTGGTCTGGTCGAGGACTACCTGGGCGTTGGGCTTGAGATATTTGCCGGTGAGTTCTTTCTGGGTAACTCCGTCGCTTCCCAGCGCCGATGCGACAAACCACTGGGTGTTGCCTTCGGCGTCAAGGACGGGATTGCCGTTCGAATCGTAGTGAGCCTCCCTTATTTCCATCTGGGCCACCTGACCGATAATATTGATGGCGGCGTCTACATCGGTGATACCCGGCAGTTCGACGACGATGCGTTTTTCACCCGATATCTGGATGAGGGGTTCGGTGACGCCGTAGGAGTTGGCGCGGCGCTCGATTTTTGCCTTAACCGCGGCCATGACCTGCTCGTCCGTCTGTGAAGGGTCCTTCTTGGAGAGGTCAGCCTGGTAAACCAGGTGCGTCCCGCCTTTGAGGTCCAGGCCGAGCTGAAAGCCGTTTCTCCCGAGGCGCGTGCTGTCTGTCGGCAGGATGGCCCACAGGGCCAGACCGACTAGAATGAGGATAAAAATGAGGAAATAACTGTCCCTTTTCATTACGTTTCAACCTTCAGACTTTTTCCAATTTCCGTTTATTATAGTGTTAAAGCTAAAAAATGTATAGGGCAGGGGATTCATAAAAGCGCGGGCGTTTTGACCAGGGGATGCGATTGTTCTAAAATAGTTCATATTCCCTGTATAGACAACAGGTGTACGCGTATCTAGCGGTTGCGATAGGAGCTGAATGAGGATAGGAGAATTGCTTAAAAAGAGGGGAAAAAGCCTTTCTTTCGAATTCTTTCCCCCCAAAGAAGATTTAGGTGAAGTCAATCTGTTTGAAAGCATCCACAGCCTGGAAAGCTTTAAACCGACTTTTGTTTCGGTGACCTACGGCGCCGGTGGTGGGACACTCAAAAATACCAGGCACATCGCCGAACGCATTATTGAAGAAACATCGCTTAACCCAATGCCGCACCTGACCTGCATCAACCAGAGCAGGGAAGAACTGGAAGCTATTCTGAATGACTACAAAATGATGGGAATTGACAATATACTGGCTTTACGCGGAGACCCGCCGGCAAACAAGGACGGCAGCCCTCCGGTGCAAAAGGGGAAATATTTTGCGCGCGACCTGGTGCGCTGGGTTGAGTCGGTGGGCGGCTATTCCATCGGGGTAGCGGTATATCCGGAAGGACACGGCGAGTCGCCAGACCTCGAAAGGGATATGCTCTACACCAAGGAAAAAATAGATGCGGGGGCGGATTTTGCCATAACTCAGATGTTCTTCGATAACAGGTTTTTTTACAACTTTATGGAGAGGTCTGAGAAAGTGGGGATACGCATCCCTATAATCGCCGCCATTATGCCAATTACTGATGTCAGCCGGATACAGCAATTCTGCCAGCGCTGCGGCGCATCCCTGCCTGATGCCTGTATAAAACGTTTTGGCGACAAACCTTTAACAAAGCAGGAAGCCATCCAGATAGGCATAGAGTTGGCCAGCGAGCAGTGTGCCGACCTGATGAAAAACGGAGTTAATTATTTCCATTTTTATACGCTTAACAAAGATGAATCGGTCGCCGGGATAATAAGGAATCTGGGGTTGCAGAAACTGGGCATGGATTGAAACGCTTGGTGTTGACAACCCGAAAAAGATAGGGAGTTTGGTAGAGGATTAATTCGAGGTTAAGAAATCTGCCAGATGCACATACTAAGATAAGAATCCTGCGCGAAGGTTGAGATATAGGGAGAATAATGGACATTATTAAATCCGTTCTGGATTTTATCTTGCACCTAGATGTCCATCTTGGTCAAATCATTGCTACTTACGGAATTGCAACATACGCCATACTGTTTGTAGTTATTTTTGTTGAAACCGGTCTGGTTTTTATGCCATTTCTTCCTGGGGACTCGTTATTATTTGTGGCGGGGGCTTTCGCTGCTTTGGGCTCACTGAATATTTTTGTTCTATTGATATTACTTATGCTGGCGGCTATTGCGGGTGATACGGTCAATTACTGGATCGGGCGTTTTTGGGGCGAAAAAATCATTACTAACAAAAAATTTCCCATAAATGAGCAGCATTTGGCAAAAACCCATGAATTTTTTCAAAAACATGGCGGTAAAACAATTATTTTAGCTCGTTTCGTGCCCATTATCCGGACGTTTGCCCCTTTTGTGGCCGGTATGGGGAAAATGAAATACGTCCGATTTCTTTCTTACAATGTTATTGGCGCTGTATCGTGGGTTGGCCTTGGTACGGTGGCAGGCTACTTCTTCGGTAATGTACCCATTATCAAAAACAACTTTACCTTTTTTATACTGGCTGTTGTAATTGTTTCTCTTATTCCTGTGATATTCCCACTTATTCGGGCAAAGTTCAGAAAATAACACGCGATTGGATTGGAAATCCTCCAACAAACCCTTTTTGTGAAGGAACCGAGAGAATACACAAGCAATAAAGAATGCAGACAGGGCATATCCTACCCCGCCTGCATTTACAAGCCAAAAATCGGGAAAACGATAAACGCGCTGACACGCAGTTTTAACAGTCAGCTATTTAGTCTGGCGATAGTGTATATTCCATTTCAGGCAGAGCTGGTCAACATAGGATTTGACTTCCGGGGTGGCCCTGTAAAGGTCAGCCAGGAAGCCGTGCATCAATTCCCCGCCGCTCATTCCGGCAGTGGGTTCAACAGGACCGGGCAGATTGACGAAGACGATTTCGCTCATTACTTTCTGATAATCGATAGCGCCGCTCAAATGTAATTCCTCCTCAGACTATTTTGGGTGTTTATTGTAGCATAATCATAAATAAAAATGCACGTCGAACTGTTTAACTATTTCTGTGCCAATAAAAACCAATTTTAAATCCTCTCCAGAAGTCCCTCGGCTTTTTTAAGGTCAGACGGCGTATTGATGTTCATGAAGCTCAAGTGTGCCGCATCGAAACGCTCTATCTCTTTCGATTCGACATAACGGGTGTTCACTTTACTGAAAAGAATATCTATCTTGAGAGTGTCCTGCGCCAGAAGTTTTTCAATCTCCGATATACAATTCTTGGAGTAAATCGCCTGTAAGGGTTCTAAGTGCGGCCCCAGCCGCGGGACAACGGCGTCATAGCCCTGCGTGACCGAAACCATATATTTCATCAGGTCTTTATTTACCAAAGGCATGTCACAGGCGAGCACCAGGTTATGAGGATACCTTGAGTTTACCAAGCCCGAGAGTATGCCGGCCAACGGCCCCTTACCCTCGACAGAGTCCTGTACCACCTTTAGATTAACCCCAGCCGATAGATGGGGAAGTTTCTGCCCTGGAGCTTTTACTATGACAATTTCGCTATTTAAAAACTCAAGGTTCGAGGCCGCTCGTTGTAAGAGACTTATCCCTCTCAGTTCAACCCATGCCTTTTCCCGGCCAAGCCGTCTTCCTTTACCTCCGGCCAGAATGATGCAGCCTGTTTTCAAAGTGTCCTCGTACACTGAGCAAACGCGGGTTCAATGGGCTCAAAAATAATGCTTATTTTGCTGGTTGACACAGAATGGTATTATCCTTTTGCGTATTATTTGCGTTGACAAAATGCATTGCAACTACCAAATCGTGTGTTTATTCCCTGATGGCTTATTCTCCAGTTATGAGTATAGACTTCCATTTTGCCGCCTCGCACCGAAGAAACTAGTGTAATTCCCATTTTATCGGCTATCTGGACAGCCATGGTTGTAGGCGCTGAGATGGAAATCAAAATGGGGATACCTTTTTTTACCGCCTTATGTGCAATCTCAGATGATACCCGTCCGCTGGTAATAAGCAGGCTATCGTCAGTCGAGATCCCCTGGAGTAAACAGCGCCCGAATACCTTGTCCACGGCATTGTGACGGCCTATGTCTTCCGCGTGAACCAGGATTTGAGAGCCCCGGCAAAGAGCAGCGCTATGTACTCCATGAGTTTCCTGATAGACAGGCGATGCATGCTGAAAGGCGAGGGCAAGAGCCAGCACTTCATCCACTGATACGGTGGCCTTGGATGTTACTACCGAATTCTGTACGTCTGTGATGCTGTAGAAGGCAGCTCCCCGCCCGCAGCCGGAACTTATCAGCCGCTGAGACAGGACATCCGGAGTAATTTCCCTATTATCTGTGGTCTGGACTCTAACGACACCCCTGATCTTATCTACAGTGATACTCTTTATATCCTCTTTGCTGAGTAGGAATCCTTCGGAAGAGAGAAATCCCACCGCTAAATCCTGCAATGAATCCGGCGAGCACAGCATTGTAACCAGTTGACAGCCATTAAAGATAATCGTCAGCGGGTATTCACGCGCGGTGGGCTTTTCGAGTTTTGTCTCGCAACCCTTTTCATAACGAATTGCAGAGCAGCTCTCTGTTAATTCAGTTCCATCAGGAGAATATTCCATGTTCTCTCTAATTCCTTCGTTCAGTATCAAAACGGAGACGAAATCATCATATTCTAAAAGAAAGTAACAGTCACTTCTGTGCCCTTTTCTATTACTGTATTCTCAGGGACAACAATAAATCCATCAGCCTGGGCCGTGCCGGTGATAGCTCCAGATTCTTTAAATATCGGGTAGGCTATTTTTCCATTGATTATTACTGTCTGGAAACGCTGCCTCTCGCTGCTCCCAACTACCCTGTCTCCAAGTTCAGCCCGCATAGACAAGTTACGCCTTGCAGGCAAATGTCCCATCCTTCTCACCGCCGGACCGAGCAGCAGGTGGGCATTAAGCAGGCATGAGGTCGGATAGCCCGGCATCCCCAGAACCGGCTTGCCGTTGACGATAGCAAAGGTAGTAGGCTTTCCCGGCTTTACCTTGATACCGTGGAAAAGCACCTCGCCCCATTCCTCCAGAACATTTATGATGAGGTCTTTTTCACCCATGGATGACCCCCCGGAGGTGACCACCATATCAGCGCTTAGAGCAGCTTGCAGTGAAGTCCTGATGTCTTCCAGGCTATCTCCGGTTACATGATACATCATGGGCTCTCCGCCGTTTTCCCTGACCACCGCAGCCAGCGTGTGCGAGTTGATGTCGTACAGCTGGCCCGGTTTAAGGCGCTTGCCTATTTCAACTATCTCTTCCCCGGTGGGCATAATGGCCACCTTAGGTTTTTCATAGACCAGCACGCGGGTCAGCCCCTGCGAGGCCAACACGCCGATTTTGCCTGCGTCCAGCATCTTATCGCGCTCGATAACCCGTTCGCCCTTCCTGATATCTTCTCCTTTAAGTCCTACATTGTCTTGAGGAGCTAGGGATTTGTAGATAGCGACTTGTTGACTTTCGATCCGAGTGTCCTCTACCATGACGACAGCATCCGCCCCCGGCGGCATCATCGCGCCTGTGCAGATGCCTATACATTCGCCCGGCAACAGCTTTTTGCTTGGCGTCGAGCCGGCATAAAGGCAGTCCGTCGAAGCCAGCAGTTTCGGCCTGCCGCGGGTTGCTCCAGAAGTATCACTGGCTTTCACTGCGTATCCGTCTACTCCTGCCCGGTTGAAGGGAGGAGTATTATGAAGGGCAACAATATCCTCCGCTGAGACACGGCCCAAAGCTGCGTCAATCGGAACATATTCAGTTCTTTCAACAGGCAAAGCATGCCTGTTTATGATGTCTCTGGCGCTCTCGAAAGGGATTAGAGTCCCGAAGGGTTTCATTCGCCCGTATCTCTTCCTCTGTCTGGCTTCTTTAAATAGAGCGCAAGCGTCCTGACGGGTTCGACATCCTTGAGCGATGCGGTCATAGCCAGCACGACGTCATTAATAAACTGGCGCGGGAAGAGGGTTAGATGCACCTTGTTGCCGTTGACATACAAATCCAGCCCGTTGCCCTGCGGCTTGATGAATCCTTTTTCCAGCAGGTCAGCAATAGGTTTGATATCATTGAAAGAAAATTGTCTGACTTTCGTATCGAGTGGTTCATCGCTTATAATCGCCACAAGACTCGTTAGTCCCTCAAGCAATGTGCCATGACCTTTGCGGTGTACTTCCAATTTAGGGGTGTCGCTTTGTTTGAAACCCTCGCATAATATGATATCGAGCTCGTTGCCAAGGAGATTCACAGCCTCGTTAAATGTCGGTTCTTTAGCTGGTTTTATAGCCACTATCCGGCCTGCCGTAGCTACAGCGGTTATCTCGCTTCCGGCTGATAGGTGGTGCTCGCTGTCCTTGCCAGGAACAAATTCAACTTCCTGAGCGTGCTTGATTGTGCCAACGCGGTAACCGCGTTTCCGCAGTTCCGGGACTAATTTCTCGATAAGAGTCGTTTTCCCCGATTCGGATCTTCCAACAATCGACACCACTGGAACTGTCATTCATGCGCTCCTTAAAATATTGCCGGACGAAAATTTACTGCTGCCACTTCCTTGTGACGTGCAGTGCTGTCGCTTTGAAACTGGCATATACCAGTTTGCCGGGCTCCAGGCCCATCTCATTGGCCGATTTCTGCGTTATCAGGGCTAAAACGGGCAAAGCGCCGTCAAGAATGACGCGCACGAGCGGCCCTTGAGAACTCATACTCACAATTTTACAGCTAAACGTATTGCGGGCGCTAGTATGGTCGGCTGATAAGGTCAGAGTTATTTCCTCAGGCCTTATCAGGACATCCACTGCGTCTCCTACATTGAATTCTGCTATGGACTGAATGATGTGGTTGTTAATATGAATGCCGATCAAGTTGTTTTCCCTGGTGACTACCTCGCCTGACCAGATGTTATCAATACCAACGAATTCGGCCACTTCACGGCTACTGGGCGCGCTGAAGATGTCCGTGGGGGTGCCCACCTGATGCAACCGTCCGTTAATGATCACGCCGATGCGCCTTCCGAGGCGCTGCCCTTGAGACATATCGTGAGTGGACATAACGACTGTAATTTTAGCCTCATTCCTGATGTTATAGAGGATGTTTTCGATACTGACGGTGGAAGTGGGGTCAAGGTTGGCTGTCGGTTCGTCGAGGAATAATATCTCGGGCTGAGTGACCAGCGCCCGGGCGATAGCCACCCTCTGCATTTCCCCTCCCGAGAGCGTCCTGGCATTCTGCTTCTGATAGCCGGCCATCCCTACTTTCTCCACGACTTCGTCGACGTTGCTTTTAACTGCGTTTGCGGCAACGTGACGCCAGCGCAAGCCGCAAGCCACATTGTCGAAGACGCTCATATTGAAAGCTATGGGTTTCTGCTGCACGAAAGCCATACGGCGGCGCAACTCCAGGCGCTTTTTAGACGGACATCCGGTATCGGCTCCGTCTATCAGGATATTGCCAGAGCTGGGCCATTCAAGCAGGTCGAGCAATCTCAGCAGGGAAGTCTTGCCGGCACCTGTCGGCCCGATGATGACGAAGAACTCGCCGCTGTCTACAGACAGGTTTAAGCCATCAAGGATGGTTTTGTCACCCTTTTTTAGCTTTAGAGCTGTAGTTTGAATAAATGCCATGTTTTTATCTCTGTTGCAAGCGGTTAAGCGCCACGTTGATGATAAGCGCGATGGCAAGCAGGATGAAACCCAGCGCCAGAGAAAACTCGATATTACCCATGTTGGTTTCCAGTGAAATAGCCGTGGTGAGAACACGTGTGTAGCCGCGGATATTACCACCCACCATAAGAGCCAATCCCACCTCTGAGATAGCGCGGCCGAAGCCCAGAATGATGGCCGTGACGACTGCGTAGCGCGCCTCGCGTAAAAGCAACATGCCGGTCTGAATACGACTGGCACCCAGAGCGCCGGCTGTTTCAGCAACTCCTTTATCCACACCGCTGAGGGCTGAAATAATAAGTCCCATCATCAGCGGTAAAACCAGAACGGCCTGCCCGATAATCATCAGGGCGGGTGTGAACATGAGCTGGAACAATCCCAGCGGCCCCGCATTTGAGAATACCAGGAAAACAAGCAATCCCACCAGCACAGTCGGCAGGCTGTAGAAGGTCTGAATCGTGCTGACGAGCAGCCTCTTGCCCCGAAACGAGCCGAAATGAATAAGACTGCCCAGCGGAATAGCCAGCACAGATGCGATAGCGCAGGCGCTCACCGATATGCCCAGTGAACGCCCGGTTATCTGCATAACTTCAGGGTCAAGAGTGACTATAAGGTCAAGCGCCTTGACTAGGGCATGCCATAGTTCAGACAAACCTATCCCTTATAACTAAGACGTGGGCTCGTTTCCGGCGCAGGGAGTGAAAAGGGCCCGTCCGTAATCCTTTACGCCGTATTCGCCGATAAGCTTTTGAATCTCCGGAGAGACGAGAAAATCGACCAGATTTTGTGTCATTTCGGCTTTGACAGTAGTTATCTTGGCAGGGTTTACTGCCAGAGCTGAATACACGTTGAGCAGGATGCTGCCCTGGTCGACGAGCGATACCAGCCCTGTTTCACCCTTATATGCCAGGAATGTTCCGATATCGGCCAGCGTATAGGCATTTTTCTGACCTGCCATTACCAGTGTGGGGCCCATCCCGCCGCCGCCCTCCACGTACCATGAACCTGACTTCTGTACGTCGGCATAGTTAAAGCCGGCGGCTTTCCAGATGGCCTGCTCCTTGGCATGTGTACCGGAACTATCGCCGCGGGAAACAAACTGGGATGTTTTGGAATCCGCCAGTTTCTTGAAAGCTTGCTCGGGTGTTAAGCCTTTTATTCCCGCCGGGTCGCTGGCCGGGCCGACAATAACAAAGTAGTTATAAGCAAAGGGCACACGCTTTAATGCGTAGCCATCGGCAATGAATTGAAGCTCTCTGGCTTTGTCGTGCACGGCCAGGGCGTCAACGTCCCCGTCCTTGCCGTATTGAATGGCAATGCCGGTACCGGCATAAAGAATATCCAGTTGAACGCCGTATTTTTCCTCAAATCTGGGCTCCAGCAGTGCCCACAAGCCGGTATCGTAGAGACTGGTAGTGGTGGCCACCCGCAGCCTCTCCTGCGGCTTCAGCACGTTGACCCCTGAACTGGAGCAGCTAGTGATGCCTGTCAGAATAGCCAGACAGGCTACGATAGATACAAAAATCGTCAAAAACTTTTTCAATCTACACCTTTCTATTATTCTTGAAATGCTCCCTAAAAAAAGAAAGCACCTCAAGGAGGTGCACGGCAAACCAACGTTGCCATATACCACTCTCCTTTTCAAATTCGGGAGGTAGAGGCGTTTCCCCCTCTGCCCTCGAGACTTTTCAGCCTCGCGGTCGCCCAGCCATAGCCTTACAGTTTTAGGCCGGACAACTCGAAGAGTATGTTTATTCTACTGTCCGATATTTAATACAGCGTTTTTATGCGCCTTACTTATAACATATTTGTATGTCATTTTCAATATGGCTTTTCCTCTGCCCTTGCAACTCGTTGATAGAGGCGCACTCTTTCGACGGGACCGGCTTGGCTGCCTGCCGCTCAGGCGCCCCTATGGTAACCCTTCTCCTGGGCCTGGGCATCCATATCTACGGTTGTCAGTGATTCCAACGACACGAGCACGTCGCGCGATGTTTTCCTAAGGTCAATCGCCTTGAGATAACTCTTGCACTGCTCGCAGAGGTAGAGGCGGTATAGTCCTTCGTCGCTGGTAAGAAAGGAGAGAGAGCTTCCATCCACATTATCGCAGTAGGGGCACTGCATACGCTTGAAAAGCCACTCTGTGGCGCAGGCGGAACAGAGGCACCAGCGGGCCCCCACCTCTTTCTCGAGGTAGGCAAACTCGGGCTTGGCCCCGCATACGGGGCAGTTGCTGCGCCGCCATGAATCCTGGTTGAAACTTCCCTTGAGCGCCTGCGCGTAACCTATCAGAAAAGGCCGTAGAGTCTGCTGCACGAGAGTTGTCAGCAAAAGAGGATGAACGGAGTCGCTATCTAACCCGGCTGGGATTTCCTCGCCTTTGAACCACGCCTTAACCCAGTCAGGGGGCAAAGTAAAACCCTCGACAATCAACGACTTCGGTACGGGGCCTAGCATCTCCGGGTACTTCGCCAGCAGGCAAACGATGCGATGAAAGACGGCGTTCACCTGCTCCCAGTTAAGACAGAGATCTTCATAACTCAGGATAGATCGGCCTGAGTTCAGCCGCCTCGCTATCTCGTCCTTGTCCAGCTTGAGCTCGAGCGAGGCGGCTTTTTCTTCAGCTTCTGCCTGGATCTCCAGAAGGCCGTGGTAAAAATCAAAAAATCTTGAAGAGTGGGCTGGTAAAGCCCACTCTTCAATTCCTTGCGATATTCTTTTTGAGAGATTAACTTTGTTTGTCAAAAAACACTCAATTCTAGAGCTGGCCGCCGACCAGGATGACCGCGCGCAGAATAAGGCCACCGGCCACCGCCATGAATGATGACGCAGCCACCAGTGCCTTGGCGCTGGTTCGGCTCACGCCGCGCTTCCATATGAGGAGCAGCATGAGGAAGGGCAGCGCCAGGCCGAAGCCTACGAGTCCAACCCAGAAGTATACGGCCATCTCGCCACTTACGAGTACGGAAAAAGCGTCGGGAGCCGAGCCTGAGAGCCAGAGCACGAAGGCCGCCAGGATGAACAGCGTAGCAGCCAGGGTGATGACCAGGGCGCGTGCAATTTTGTGGATGATATCTTCGTCAATCTTCCAATCGGCTGAGCCGAAAAGGACCTTCAAGATGCCGCCAAGCCAGGAGATGCCGGTGGCCCAGTTAGCAATCAGGGAGACCAGGATGAGCCATGCCAGGCCGCTGCACATAGCCGAGCCGATGAAGAGCGCGGGCAGGAGCAGTGTGCTCGCCCAGAGCGGCCGGCTGGATGTGGCGATGAGAACGCCTCCGTAGGTAATCAGCAGGATGGAGAGGAAGAAACCTACCCAGGACAGGACGGGTGTGGCTTTGTCTGCCAGTCCACTTAGGCCATTGAGGAAGTACTTGGCGATCCAGAGAACTGCCATGACGCCGGCCACTGTGAGCCAGCCGGAGAGGATCCAGCCGCCAAGTGAGAGAACCGACAGGGGCCTGACGATAATGAACATGTGCCAGAACCAGAGCGGATGCCCCAGATGCAGCAGGAGCAGGGTCACGCCGATGAGGGCGAAGACGATGCCGGAATAGACGGCCAGGCGGAACAGATTGCGCTGCATGCCGCCGCTTAACTTGTTGATAAGAAAGGCCGCCAGGAAAGAGGCGCCGGCGATGCCTACCGCCCACAGGTCAAACCAGAGGCTTACGCCCCAGGCCATTTCA
>QZJY01000041.1 GCA_003597995.1 Dehalococcoidia bacterium | reverse complement strand
CCTCACCGGGCTATTGGAAAACTTCCGCCTTTGCGCTACTATTTGGATAACTTTGTCACTAACCCCCAAAAATCCAATATGTACTGGACTCTTACATCCTATAGACATTTCGGTGAAAAATGTTGTACACTTCTGCCATTCAACTTCCCAAAAGTCTAATGGATGAATACGCTTGCTCGTGCATATAATCAAAACTTGACCATCTTATGTAAGCTAGACTCAATTTTGGCTGGAGATTATGGATTTTAGAAGGAGGATATAAAAGGTGAAACGGTTATTCCCTGTTTTTCTCGCATTGGTCCTGGTCACACTAACCCTTTCCGCCTGCGGCGGAAAAAGCACGAAGTACATCATCGCTACCGATGCCACCTGGCCGCCATTCGAATATGTTGACGACCAGAACAAAATTGTCGGTTTCGACATTGACCTCATGAATGCCATCGCCGAAAAGGCTGGCATCGAAATCGAGTATCAGAACGTGGGCTTCGACCCCTTGCTGGCCGGCATGGCCCAAGGCACCTACGATGCCGCCATCTCTTCCATCACCATCCTGCCCGATCGCGCCCAGAACATGCTGTTTTCTGACCCCTATTACATTGCCGGGCAGATGATCGTAGTCCAGAAAAATAACACTTCGATAACCAGCCAGGATAGTCTCAAAGGTAAAAAGTTAGGAGCGCAGCTGGGAACTACCGGTGAGAGCCTGGCAAAAGACACCGCAGGAGCTACGGTCAAGTCTTACAACCAGATCGGCCTAGCCATCCAGGACCTCTTGAACGGGCAGATCGATGCAGTCATCTGCGATACGCCCATCGCCGAAGGTTATGCTAATAAAAACGCCAGCACGCTTAAAATCGTCGGCGGCTCCCTGACCACAGAGAGCTATGGCATTGCCGTAGCCAAAGGCAAAACAGACCTTTTAAATAAGATCAACCAGGGCCTCGCTGCCGTCAAGGCCTCCGGTATTCTCGACCAACTAGTCCAAAAATGGCTTGCCAGCTAAAGCAGGTAAAAAGAGGAGGTCTCATAAAGCCCTCCTCTTTTTAGGTAAACAGATTGGTAACTAAACCCGACCCCACAGCTCAGGAAGAGCGCAAGATAGCCCTCATTCCAGGAGCCGAACCAAGCGCCCGGAGTGACCCGTGGTGGTGGCTGGTCGCTTTAGTGGTAGCCCTCGTCGTGCTCCTTATACTCACTTCGCACGAATATAAAGGCATCTTCAGTTTTATCCTTAAAGGGCTCAATGTTACCGCGGTGGTCACGGTAGTCTCATATATACTCATGCTAATAGTCGGCATGTTAGGCGCACTTGGGCGACTATCTAAAAACTTCATTTTCCGCGGTCTTGCAAGCCTGTACGTCGAGATAATCCGCGGCATTCCTCTGCTCGTACAGCTTATCATGTGGTATTTTGTTTTCCCTTCGCTTGTACAGAAGATCGGCGACGCTACCGGGATTGCCTTCCTGGCAGACTGGCGCGCCAATCCAATCGCCATGGCGATACTTGGGCTTACCTTCTGCTATGGCGCTTATATGACTGAAATATTTCGTGCTGGCATCCAAAGTATTCCCAAAGGGCAGATGGAAGCCGCACGCAGTCTGGGAATGACTTATGTTCAAGCTATGCGCCATATCGTCCTGCCACAGGCGATAAGAGTAGTGCTTCCACCGGTAGGTAATGAGTTTGTTTCACTGCTCAAAGATTCATCGCTGGTAAGCGTCGTGGCCGTCGCAGACATGACGCGTCTCGGTCAAACTTATATGTCCAACCACTTCAATCCCATACCTGTATGGATAATGGTTGCCCTAATGTATCTTATTCTAACGCTGTTCTCTTCCCGCGTTGTCTCATGGCTGGAAAAGAGAACACGTTTTGAAAGGTAAAACGTGGCGCCTATTATTCACATAGAGCACGTCCACAAGCGCTTTGGGCGCATTCAGGCCTTGCGCGGGGTCAGCCTGGATGTCAGCGAGAGTGAAGTTGTGGTCATTGTAGGGCCTTCCGGTTCGGGCAAATCCACTCTCTTACGCTGCATCAACAGACTGGAGGAATACAACGCCGGCAAGATAGTGGTTGACGGCATAACTCTCGATAGCGCCCAGAACATCAATGCCGTACGCCGCGAGGTCGGCATGGTTTTTCAGTCATTTAACCTTTTTCCACATCTCACCGTGAGGCAAAACCTGACACTGGCGCAGTGTGTGGTGCGCAACCGCTGCAAAGAAGAAGCAGCACAAGTAGCCAATGCCCTGCTCAATAAGGTCGGTATCCCGGACAAAGCGGATGCCTTCCCAATGCAGCTTTCCGGCGGGCAGCAGCAGCGTGTGGCTATCGCACGCGCCCTGGCCATGAATCCCAAAATAATGCTCTTCGATGAACCTACCAGCGCCCTCGACCCAGAGATGATAAAAGAAGTGCTGGACGTTATGACAAACCTAGCACATGAGGGTATGACCATGGTTGTGGTTTCCCACGAGATGGGCTTTGCCAGAGCCGCCGCCAGGCGCATCATTTTCATGGACGAAGGGCAAATCCTTGAAGAGGCCAGCCCTCAAACATTTTTTTCCGACCCTCAGCACGAAAGAACCAGGCTGTTCCTCAGTAAAATCCTGCACCTCTAAACATCAACCTGACATGATTACCGTCGTAACGGGCGCCAGCGGACATGTGGGGAACAATCTTGTCCGCAGCCTGCTGGCCGAAGGACGGCAGGTCCGCGTTGTATTGCATCACAACACCTCGCCTTTTGATGGCCTCATTGTTGAAAAAATCAGAGGAGACATTTGCGATGCGGATTCGCTGAGTGCAGCCTTTACCGGAGCCGACGTTGTTTATCACCTTGCAGCCAGAGTGTCTATCGAGATGAGTGGCTGGAAGACACTCCATGCTATCAACACAACAGGCGCTCGCAATGTCGCCGATGCGTGTTTGAAGCACGGCGTACGCCGCATGATACATTTCAGTTCCATCGATGCCATCGAGCAAAAGCCCGTGGACATTCCAGTAGATGAAAAGAGTCCACCGGCGCACGGCCAGAAACATCCTCCTTACAACCGTTCCAAGGCAGCCGGGGAAGCCGCAGTACGGGCTGTCGTAGAAAGAGGATTGGACGCCGTCATCCTCAACCCCACTGCCATTATCGGCCCTCACGATTTTCAGCCGTCCCACCAGGGGCAGATGCTGCTTTCCATGGCACACGGGAGTCTCCCTGCGCTGGTTAAGGGCGGCTTCGACTGGATAGATGTGCGCGACGTGGTATACGGCGCAATGCAAGCTGAAAAATTGGCGCCACGCGGTTCAAAATACATTTTGGGAGGCCACTGGGCTTCGTTGGCCGAGATAGCCCGGATGGTAGAAAGAAATACGGGTGTCCCTTCTCCCGGGTTCACGTGCCCGTTATGGCTGGCGAGCGCCGGAGCCCCGCTGGTCACCACCTTCGAGCATTTGCGTGGAAGGCGTCCTCTCTACACCAGGGCTTCGATTATCGCCATCAATTCCAACCGCCACATCAGCCACGAAAAGGCTGAAAAAGAGTTGGACTATCACCCCAGGCCGCTTGAGCAGACCATCCGCGATACACTCACCTGGTTTGCCAACTGCGGCCAGTTGCCTGAGAAATCCAGATGAACGAACACGCAATTTTCGACGGTATTATCATCGCCTGGCTGGTACTGGCTGCGGCCGTGTTCATCCTTTTGTTTTTCGTAACGGCGCCATATGGCCGTCACTTGCGTAAAGGCTGGGGGCCTACTCTGGATAACAAGCTGGGTTGGATGGTCATGGAGTCCGCCTCGGCCTTGCTGTTTGCCCTCTTCTTTATACTGGGAAATCACCGCGATTCATCGACCGCAGTTGTTTTCCTGTTCATGTGGGAGGCGCATTACGTTCACCGGGCTTTCATCTATCCTCTCTCGCTACACGGACCGGCCAAACGTATTCCAATCCTGATTGTCGCTTTCGGGCTTTTCTTCAACTGCATAAACGCCTATCTTAACGGGCGTTATCTTTTTAGCTTATCCGGTGGTTACGACAATGCGTGGTTATCCGACCCGCGTTTCATTCTGGGAGCCATGTTGTTCGTGGCGGGTTTTATGGTCAACCGCCATTCAGACCGTATCCTGGGCGGCTTGCGCCAGAATGAAGAAGGCAGCTACAAAATTCCCTACGGCGGATTCTACCGCTGGGTCTCCAGCCCCAACTATCTGGGGGAGCTCGCCATCTGGTGCGGCTGGGCACTGGCTACCTGGTCGCTTCCCGGCTTGGCTTTCGCCATCTGGACGGCGGCCAATCTCATACCGCGAGCGCGCGCCAACCACCTGTGGTATAAATCCAAATTCGCTGATTACCCGGAAGAACGCCGTATTCTCATACCGGGCATCTGGTAATTACTCCTGCCTGTATAAAACAGAAGAGGGGTTTTCACCCCTCTTCTTCACTCTTGAGCAGCCTGAGGATGGATTACTTTTTAGCGGCAACCTCGGTTTGGGGGGAACGCCAGCCCCAGTCTTCTTTTACGTAAAGCACAGTCTCGCATTTGGGGCAGAGCAGTTTAGTGATTTCCCCGTTCTTTTGCTCCCGGGGCATGACTAGTTTTTTATCCACCGGGCAGTATGTTTTTTTAACCACCATTTTCATCGTGTTAACTCCTCCATCGAGTCTAATCGAGTTTGCCGTCATGAAAAGAGTAACCCCGCTTTAACGAGGTTACTCGAATTATCAAAAGCTACTGAGCGGATTGTCCCTGGCGCACCAGGTCGGCAAAAGCCGCCGGCTCGCGTACCGCCATGTCGGCCAGCACTTTGCGGTTGAGGTCGATATCGGCTTTCTTGAGCGATTCGATAAACTGGCTGTAGCTCATGCCGTTAGCCTGGCATGCTGCATTGATGCGAGTTATCCACAGCCGGCGCATATCGCCTTTACGTTCGCGCCTGTGAGCGTAGGCATAGCTCAAAGAGTGCAGCAATGACTCATGAGCGCGTCTGTATAAAGAATGCCTGGTAGCCCGTTGGCCCTTCATCAGGTCCAGTATTTTCTTATGTCTCTGGCGTGCGGTAACGCCTTTTTTCACTCTAGCCAAAATAGTCCTCCTTTAGCCTGTACCATTTGGTATAAGCCGCTGTATGCGCACCCGGTCGCGCGGGCTCAGCGGTATCATTTCATCAAACAGGCCCTTACTCCTGTCAGATTTGTTGCGGCGCAAGTGGCTTTTCCCGCCTTTCATGCGCATTATCTTACCCGTTCCGGTAATATTAAAACGGCTGCGGGCGCCTTTGTGCGTCTTAAGCTTTGGCATTTTGTAACTCCCCTGTTTCTTCCTTTGACTCTTCTTTTGGCTTGCTTGTCTTGGCTGACGGCAGCGGAGCGAGAATGGCATGAAGCCTGGCGCCCTCGCGTACCGGTTCCCTTTCAACTGTTGACACGTCGGCGAGCGACTGTGCCATGCGCTGTATTAACTTTATACCGAGTTCAGGATGGGTATTCTCGCGTCCGCGGAACATAATGGTAACTTTAACCTTATCTCCATCCTCGAGAAGTTTGTGAGCCGTGCGTGACTTTGCGTCAAAATCGTGTTCGCCTATTTTGGGGCGTAACCTGACTTCTCTCAACAGCACTACCTTCTGGCTCTTGCGGGCTTCACGCTCTTTCTTGGTCTGGACGTATTTAAACTTACCGTAGTCCATCAGGCGACAAACCGGCGGTACGGCCGTGGGAGCCACCTCCACTAGATCGAGCCCGGCTTTTTCAGCTACCTCTCGGGCCTGATACAAGGGCATTACGCCCAATTGCTCGCCCTTATCACCGACGAGGCGTATTTCCCTGCCCCGTATCATCTGGTTAACGCGTAATTCCTTAATTATACTGTTCAATACCTCCGTACAAATCTCGTGCCACTACAAAGACACAACTAGACATTATAACCCGAAATCTTTAGCTTTGTCCACAATAACCTTGATGACAGCCTTTTTGAACTCCTCAAACGAGATGTTGTTCTTCTGCTCGCCGTTTCTGAGGCGCACGGATATCGTCCCTCCGGATACCTCTTTATCGCCAACGATAATCATATAGGGTACACGCCCAAGCTGGGCTTCGCGTATCTTGTAGTTCATGCGGTCGGAGCGCGAGTTCACCTTTACCCTGATGCCAATTTCTTTAAGCTCTTTATCGAGCTTTTCCGCATATTCGACGTGGCCATCTGTGACCGGAATGATCACAGCCTGCACGGAAGCCAGCCACACCGGGAAAGCCCCGCCATAGTGCTCCAGGAGAAAACCGATGAGGCGCTCGTGCGTGCTCAGGGGGGCGCGGTGGATGATTAATGGACGTTCTTTGGCGCCTTGCTCATTCGTGAATTCCAATTCGAAGCGCTCTGCCTGGGCGAAGTCCACCTGGTTGGTAGCCAGGGTGAACTCCTTGCCGATAGCGCTTTTAACCTGTACGTCAATCTTGGGGCCGTAGAAAGCTGCTTCATCGGGGATCTCCACGAACGGGATATTATTGCGTTGCATGGCCGTGCGCACCATGTCTTCCGTTTTCAGCCAGAGTGACGGGTTATCGACGTACTTTTTCCCCAGTCCATCGATTGAATGGGTGCTGAGACGCATGACGTAATCGGAAATATCGAATACTTTGAAGTATCCCAGATACAGGTCGATGACCGCCATGAATTCCTGTTCGAATTGTTTTTCCGAGCAGTAGATGTGAGCGTCGTTCATCTGCATCGAGCGCACGCGCATCAACCCGAAGAGCTCGCCGGATTTCTCGTAACGGTAGCAGGTGCCGTATTCCGCCAGGCGCAAAGGCAGGTCGCGGTAGCTGCGCGGCTTGCTGGCGAATATTTTGTGGTGCATGGGGCAGTTCATGGGTTTGATATAGTACCGCACGCCTTCGAGTTCCATGGGGGGATACATGCTCTCGGCATAATACGGCAGATGCCCGCTGCGCTGAAACAGTGTTTCTTTGGTTATGTGGGGGGTCTTGACACGCACATAGCCATGCTTGAGTTCGACATCCTTGGCCAGTTTTTCGAGTTCTTCTATCATGGCGCCGCCGTTGGGCAGCCACAAAGGCAGTCCCGGGCCGATTTCATCGTCGAAGATGAAGATTTCAAGCTCTCTGCCCAACTTGCGGTGGTCGCGTTTGGCTGCTTCTTCCTGCTGTTTGAGGTAATCGTCCAGTTCTTTTTGAGTGGCGAAGGCCGCGCCGTAAATGCGTTGCAGCATGGGGCGCTTCTCGTCGCCACGCCAGTAGGCGCCAGCGATGCTGGTCAGTTTGAAAGCCTTTACGTCGCCGGTAGAAGCCACGTGCGGGCCGCGACAGAGGTCAACGAAAGCTCCTTGTCGATAGAGGCTCACAATCTCGTCGGGAATGTCGTCAAGGAGCTCCAACTTGTAGGGCTGGCAAGCCATGACCAAGCGCGCTTCGGCTTTGCTGACTTCTTCACGGGTAAATGGCAGATTCTTAGCAATAATCGACTTCATGATGTCCGCGATGACCGGTAAATCCTCCGGCGTGAGGGCTCGTGGAAGCTCAAAATCATAGTAAAAACCATTTTCTATGGCCGGGCCGATTCCCATGCGGGCATCGGGAAAACAGGATAAAACGGCCTGTGCCATGATATGCGAGGCGGAGTGCCGCATGGCTTCAAGGCTGCTATCGTTCTTTTGCATATCGGTTTTCATATTACAACCTTCGGATTTAAACAAAAACCCCTGACCCGACCGAGCCAGAGGACGCAGGCAACTCTAGTGGATCCAATCAGCCGGTATTATATCAATAAAGGTCCCTGTCTTCAATGCCGAAGGGAGGCTGCTCGTGCAGCCTCCCTCATACTCTCTCGACTCAATAATTGTTACCTGATACCAAGCAGCAGCGCTGAAAGCATTACTGCTGCAATGATGGAACCCAGGGAGATCACTACGAGAACAGCGATCCAATTTCCGAGGGACAGTCTCTTGATAACGGCCTTAATCAGGGCTTCTTCAGCCTTGGCCAGAGCTTCCTCGGCGGCCTTCTTGGCAGCCAGCGCGATTTCCTCGGCGCGGCCGGTGGCTTCCCTCGATGCCCTGCCGGCTTCCTCAGCGCGTGACGTAGCTTTTTGAGCGGCGCCCATGGCGGTCTCGGCGGCTTCGCGGGCGCCCTTGGCCACGACTTCGGCCTTGCGGGCGGCTTCTTCAGCCTTGGCGGTAGCCTGCGCGGTGATAGCCTTCATGGCGGCGGCCAGAGCCTCATCACCAACAATATCAGCCGCTTCAGCTTTCTTGCCAGTTTCAGCAGCTACTTTTGAGGCTGTCAAAGCAACTTCTTTGGCCTCTTTACCGGCCTCATCAACCTTCTCAGCCAGTATACCTTTTACGCGGGTAGCGGCGGCAATAGCGATGTCGCCGGCCATGTCGGTCTGATCGCCCTTGCGGGCAACCTGCTCAGCCAGGCGGAAAGCGGCGGAAGCGGCATTCTTGGCGTCGCGACCGGCTGCATCAGCCTCCTGAGCAGACTCTACTGTCAGTTTTGAAAGCGCGTGAGCCGCGGCGGTCTTGGCGATCTTGGCTTTCTCGTCGGCTACCTTGCCGGCGGCCTGAGCATTTTTAATCGCTTCGAGTGCGGCCGCTTTGGCGGCGGCGGCGTTATCCCTGGCGTTTGCCGCAGCTTCTTCAAAAGCTCTGGCGGCGAGTAACGCGGCCTCTTTGGCGGCCAGAGCGGCTTCTTCAGCTTTGGCAGTGGCTTCCTCAGCGGCATATTTGGCGGCACGAGCGGTCTCTTCAGCTTTTTTGGCGGCGGCTTCTGCACGACGAGCAGCTTCTTCAGCGGCATTCTTAGCCAAACGGGCAGCTTCTTCTGCTTTCTTGGCGGCTTCCTCAGCGCGCCGGATAGCCTCTTCGGCAGCAGCCTTGGCAGCCAGCGCCATCTCCTCAGCCTTCTTGGAAGCTGCTTCAGCCTTGCGGATAGCTTCTTCGGCGCGACGAATGGCATCTTCCGAAGCCGTTTTAGCCGCTCGAGCAGTGTCCTCGGCTTTCTTGGCAGCTTCTTCTGCCTTCCGCACAGCTTCAGTGACCTGTTTTTCGGCTCGCGCGGCTTCCTGACTGGCTTTTTCGGAAGCCTTGATGGCAGCCTTAGCTATTTCTTCGGCCCTGGCGGCTGCGGCAATCGCCGAAGCGGTAGCATCTTTAGCTGCCTTTTCCGCGGCTGTAGTCGCTTCTTTGGCAGCCTTGGCAGCAGCGGCGGAAGCTTCACGCGCGGCGACGGCGGCTTCTTCAGCCTTCTGGATATTGACTTCCATTTCATCCAGTATCTGAGGTAACGGCTTTACCATTACCTGAGGGCCTGGCGCCGCTCCTGCGGCAGTTACCTTTACGGTTTGTTCTGATTCAGGTTGATTCTTCGGGACCATCGCGCCTCCTTATTTCTCCTTACAATATTATATTATTTGTTTATCCAAACATCACCCGGTCAGGTAAAAGTAATCACGCACCAAACCCGGGTATATCTGCTTGGTGCGGATTTAAAGCCATTATTTATTTTTCGTCCATCGATAAGCTTATACTTGATAAACCTGCCTGTCAAGATGTTTTTTACTAAAATTGAAATATTTTCGTAATCGATTGTCACACTTGTCCCGAAGAGCGTGCCTGCTTAACCGAGCCGGCAAACCCTCCTGAAATAATCCCTCGATTCGGCGGCGATGCTCAGTTGGGAAATCTCAGTGTCAAGAGCTGCAGGTAGGGTACGATTACGACATCAAAAAATACAACGCCGAGCACCAACCCCGCTATATAAATAATGCCAGAAACCCTTCCTTCGCCCGCCATAACATGCTGACGGAATGGGCATCCTTCCGCCATGACTGAAAAATATGCCATGAAGAACGCCCCCACGGCACTGAGCGGAATGAGGATGGACGGAGTGACATTGAGCCCGTCCTTCAGCATGGGCATGAACTGCCAGCCGCCGGGTTTGGTGAAACTGGAGAGCGTCCCGCCCAGTTTATTCACCAGGGCAAAACCTATTACGCCTCCGATAAAGATGCCTATCAGACCCTTGAGGCGATAGCTGTCTTTAACCAGGAAAAAGTCTCGAACGCCGGAGATGGTACAAAAACGTGAACGCTGGCCGAGATAACCCACGATCGCACCGATAACCAGCGTAGCCAAGCCGATTTTCCAGGCGAAAATTCCCGTCATTGCGCCCTCCTAACCTTCCATTTTATATATATGCAGGCGACCACTACGCCCAGCACGATCATCCCCAGCATGAGTATGGCAAAAAACATCCCGTAGGATGCCAGGATAGCCGTGCGGATGGGGCACGACCCCCATAACAGGCCAAAATTGATGATGAGAAAGCCCAGTATGAACGCCAGCACATTGTCCCGCACCGGACCGCGGCGCAGCTTGAATTCCTTGTTTTTGATGGCCGCGATGAAAGAGCCGATGATGAATCCCACCGACGTCAATACCGGCACCGTGACGAAAATGCTATGGATAGTGAACTTGGTGCCGAAGATGTTATTGACCAGCCAGTTGACTAAATTGGCAGGGTGGGAAATGCCGCAAATACCGTCACCTGCCGGCGGCTGCAAGCCGAAATACCCCTGCACCACCGCCGCCAGCAGCCCCATAGTGATGCCGGTGATGAGGGCCATGTTGCCGCTCAATTTAAAGCTTGGCTTCCATCTGGGCGGCTTCACGTTTGGCGTTATGTTAGCCTGTTCTATCTCCAATATGCCCTCCTTTACTCCTGATAAAGGTCACAACGACTTGCGGGCTATTTGAGGCCCATTACCTTCTTCACTGCTTCCTTAATATGTGGAATGAATTGAGCTATTGTGGTAGCGGGAGTCGGACGTGCCAGTTCACCGGCGGTCCTGTTAATCTTGCTGGCAGCCACGCAAGCCTCGACCACATCCATACCGCTGGAAATGAGGGCTGACACTTCTCCAGTTATGGTGTCTCCAGTGCCTCCGATAGGTTCCAGAGCGGGGATATTGGGTTCTTTGATGACCGCTACGACTTTGCCATCTACAATCACGTGATCGATGGGGGCTTTGACAATCATGTAGCGCGGGGCGTCTCCATGCGCAAAAGCCTCCTGGCTTAACCTGGGCACCTCGGTCTGGTCGACATCGAATATGAAGTGCTGGACATATGCAGGGTGGGCAGCGTCGGGATCAGCCAGGAAGCTCAATTCTCCGGGGTCGGGTGTGAACAGGTCGAATTTTGGAGCTAATTTGACCGCCTTGGCGTTGAGCAAGGCGCCGGCATCGGCGATAAGAAATGGCCGCTTTTCCATCTTATGAGCGACGTTGATGAAATTAATAAAGGGATCGCGCGTCGGTAAAATATAGTGCAGCGTGACTACACTGGGAGATAATCTGGCTATCTCCTCGGTGAGGAATTTGAGAAGCTTCATGGTCCCTTCGCCCATGCCGGTGTCTCCCACCACCGCTGCGTAGGGTTCGGCGATGCCGAGCGCCTGGCAGGTAGCGGAAGCCGCCGAAATCATAGCCGCGGTGCCGAGCGTTACATACTGGCCTTCGAGGGTGTAGTCCCCAATGGTGAGCTTGTCGGGTTGGTAATGCACAGGACCGTAGGTCAGGGGCAGAGTCTCAATAGGTATGGTACCGACTAAGAGCAACATCTCTATTTCCCCTTCTTCTTGCTTGATTCTTTGCTGAATATTTCCAGCGCTTTGTTGTAGGCGTGTTCAAGCGTATAGGCGCATACCGTCTTGCCCAGAGCGCGCGGTTTCGGCCCCTGGCCGATTATCGTCCCGTAAAGCTTCATACCCAGGTATGGGATATCCGGGCAGCCGCCTCCGGAGATGTTTACGATGGTGCCGCTCCCCTTTTGATATGTGATTTTCATATTGCCGCAGCGCACCATGACATAGTCACCGTAATCAACCGTTTTAATGAGTTTGGTAAGATAGACGGGTATGAGCTTGGTTCCCTTTGGCATGAACAGAATATCGAGTATCATCACGCCTTTTTCGATAAGGACGTTCTCGGCGGCATCCACGTCGGTGGCGTCCACTTCCACCGCCAGGTCGCATCCTGTGCGGTATTCTACCGGCGGTGCTACTTCTCGTACTTTGAAACCGGCTTCTTCGAGAACTGGCTTGGCGCGCATGGCATGATAGATGTAGTCAAAAACAATCAGGGCTTTGTCTTTTTCTTCTTCCGGCAATTCGCTACCTCCCAGTTTGATTCTGGCTGTGGAATAGCCGCAGTAAGTTTATTACTTAGGGGAAAGCTCTGTCAAGACTAAAACGCCCCAAAATAGCTTTATTCTACCAATTATCTATGATATGCTTATGACTGCCTGAAGTATCTCATCGCGGAGGGCCTTATGCATCCAAACGAGCTTTTATATAGCCCGGACCACATCTGGTGCAAAAAAGAACCTGACGGAAATGTCCGCCTGGGAATGACGTACCATTATCAGGAACAGCTTAAAAACATAGTGTATGTGGACTTGCCAAAGGTGGGGACTCTTTTACAACACGGCGAGCCCTTCGCCTCTTTCGAATCCTCCAAGACAGCCGCCGACCTGACATGTCCCATAAGCGGAAGTGTCATAGAGACAAACGCTCAACTCCAGGATAAACCTGGACTGGTCAATAAAGACCCTTATGGTCAGGGATGGATGGTGCTGGTCAAACCCACCCATCCCGAAGAGTTGGACCTTCTTCTCTCCTCTAAAGAGTATATAGATTTGATACTGAAATAGAGAAAAGCGATGCCCGACCTTTTAGCAGATGTTGCGGTCATCGGCAGCGGACCCGCCGGCTATAGCGCCGCTCTCCGCGCTTCAAAATTGGGGGCTAAAGTCACCCTTATTGAAAAAGGCGAACTCGGCGGAGCCTGTCTCAACAGGGCCTGCATACCCACCAAAACACTGCTCCATTCTCTGGCTCTATTACGCTCAATCAACAATGCCGCCAGCTTCGGCATCAACAACGGCAATGCAACTATCGATGTCAATAAGCTGCGCGAAAGGAAAAATGCCGTTATTTCTATCATGACCTCCGGCGTAGCCCAGCTTATGGATGAAAGCGGCGTCGCGGTGGTCCGCGGCAAGGCTCGCCTGCTCTCTCCAAACCATATCGAGATAGTCGGAGACAATGGGGCTGTTCAAACTCTCAAAGCGGATAAGATTATCATCGCTACAGGCTCAGTCCCTCGCCATTTAGATGTGCCGGGCGCGGAGAGCGCCGGTATCTGGTATTCCAGCGATGTTCTGGAACTTAAACATATTCCGCAGAGCCTCCTAATGATTGGCGGAGGCGCGGTGGGCGTGGAACTGGCGGCTATTTTCAACGGATTGGGTGCCAGTGTCACCATTCTGGAAATAATGCCTCGTATCCTGCCCAATGAGGATGCGGAGGTCACGCCGGTACTGGAGCGAGCGCTGAAGAAGGAGGGCATCCAGATATTCACCGGCGCTCAAATCGACCGTATAGAAACTCTTGCAGATGTGAAGCGGGTTCATTTCAGATGCGGAGAGGCGGGAAAAACGCTTGATGCGGAAGCTGTCTGCGTCGCCATCGGGCAGAAGCCTTTTTTTGAAGGACTGGGACTATCCGGTTGCGGCGTAAAGGCCGGTACCCGCGGCATTGAAGTGGACGGCCACATGCGCACCAGCGTCCCCAACGTATTTGCCGCCGGTGATGTGGCCGGCAAGTCCATGCTGGCTTATGTCGCCATGGCCGAAGGGCGCATTGCGGCCGGGAACGCATTGGGGGGCAATACGCCGATGGACTATTCGGCCATCCCCCGTTGCGTTTATACGCCTATCGAGCTTGCCAGCGTGGGGCTAACCGAGGCTGATGCGCTATTGAAGGGTCTAAAAATCAAATGCCTGCGTTCTAACATGGCAGCCAATGCCTCGGCCACTATACAGGGTGAAAGACGCGGATTAGTCAAACTGATAGTCTCGGAGAATACTAGAACTTTGCTAGGAGCCCACATCGTCGGAGCCGGGGCCGCCGAACTCATAGCGGAGTGCGCTCTGGCTGTCAAGATGGGTGCAACCATCGATAACCTCCAGCAGACTCTTCATCTCCACCCCACCCTTTCCGAAGCAGTTTGGGAAGCGGCGTTCGGGATGGAAATCTAGCTCCCTCGAAGCCGTACTCTCGAAAGCAGGGGCGTCTGGCCAGACGCCCCTGCGGAACGTATATTGTCTTTCTGAGCCTACCTACCGCAGGCGGGATGAAGAATCCCTAGGAGTGGTCAACCATTCTCTCCTCTCCCCTTGGGGGAGAGGATTAAAGGTGAGGGGTATTCCTAACTTTCCCCCTCACCCCTATTCCGGGGCTAGATTTTAATGACCTTGCCGGCTTCGAGCAGCGAGTTGACGATATCGTACATGTTGCCAACGATGCCGAACTTTAATTTGTCGAGAATCCCATAATAGTTAAGACAAGTCCCGCAGGACATTATCTGCACGCCGTCTGCCGTCAGCGCCGCCAGGCTGTCCAGAACTTCGGAGCCTTCCGTGGTCAGCTTCACGCCGTTATTGATGAACATGATTTTCTCGGGCTTGGGCTCGGAGTCGTGCAGCGTGTTGAGGAAGGCTTTCATCAATATCTGCCCCAACCGCTCGTCGCCCACCCCCAGCTGGTCGGTCGTAATAAATACAACCACTCCGCCACTGGTAGGAATGTTCGCCGCTCCGGCAGGCTTTTTGCCCGCTTCAGGGTTAGGTGTAATATGCATGTAGAACAGCCCGCCGCCCCGGTCTTCGATTTTTACCTCGTGCCCCTGGCTCTGCACGAAACGGCGCACGTTGTCGCGGCTCACGATGTTGTCGACCACGACCAGCAGATTCTCGCCGTGCGCTTGTTCCAGCGCCTTTTTGGTATTTACCACCGGTAGCGGGCATGTCAGCTTGCGGCAATCGACCTCTTTGACCATTTCTTCCTCCTAGCGGCTCCTCACGGTTTGGGAGTTAACTCGATATGGATTTCCTCCCCGAATTGCCCGCTTTTGACGTTGTAACCCTTATTCTGCGCCAGGCGCGTCACGTTTTCTTTGGCGGCACGGTTGTCCACCTTTACCAGAAGCGGTTCATTCGGATGGCTGGCCATAGCCTTTTGCACGCGCACTACCGGGATGGGGCAGGCCAGACCCAGAGCATCAACTTCAAACATGACGCCTCCTATTTACAGGCGTTGCCTCGCAAACGCCAGTCCACGAGCAATAGTTCTGTGCGGCTACCACAGAGAACTGGTCGATGACTTCTTTGACTTTGGTGGCAGGAGTCGGCTGGGCCAGCAAACCGGCCATGCGGTTGGTGCGGCAGGCGTAGATAGCGGCATCCTTGGGTTCCAGTCCGGCATACACCAGCCCGGAGACAAGGCCGGTAATAGTATCGCCGGTGCCGCCGATGGGTTCCAGCGTTGGCACGTTGGGTTCGGTGATGGTCGCCAGTATCTCTCCGTTCATCGCGATGTAATCGGTTTTACCCTTGACCAGCAGCAGTTTGGCCGCGCTGTTGTTTTTGAAAGCATCGGCTATCTGGCCGGGAATTTTGTCGGCGTCGCAGGCAAACAGGTGATGCGATATGTAGGCTGGATGGGTGGCCTGCGGGTCCGCCAGGAAGGCAATCTCGGAGGGGTCGGGGGTGAAGATGTCGAACTCCGAGGCCAGCCCGGCGCCCTTGGCGGCATACATGGCGCCGGCATCGGCAATCATAAAGGGGCGTTTGGCGCAGCCCTTTATCGTCTCCAGGAGTTTCTTGAGCAGCGCCATGATAGGCAGGCTGTAATGCATGGTGAGCACTTCAGGCGCGAGCTCCACGACGTGCTCCGTCAGATATTTATACATATCGCGCGTCCCTTTTCCGTCGCCGATATCGCCGGCAATCAGAACGTGCGGGGCTTCCAGTTTGAAGTAGTCGGTCATGGCCAGCGCCGCGCTTATCATGGCGCCGGTGCCCTGGGTGCGCGAAAAACGCTGGCCATCAGCAAACAGATAGTCGCCTTCCTGCCGTACCTGGCCGTAGGTCATCGGCAGGTCTTTGCTTGGCACAGTACCAAAAAGGAGCATCATGAAACACCACCTCCGTTGTAAATGCTAAGGGCTTCTTCGTAAGCCCGTTGCAGCATGGTGGCGCACAGCGTATAACCCAGCACGTTGGGGTGGGGCGCTGAGGCGAGAGGCTTGTCCACCATCTCGGCATTCAGGTACGGAATGTCGGGACATCCGCCGCCGGAGACATTGACGATAAGTCCGCTTCCCTTTTCGAAGGAGAGCTTCATGTTGCCGGCCTTGACCATCACCCACTTGCCGAAGTCGGTCACCTTGACGATGTCGCACATCTGTGAGGCGTTCTTCTTGAGTGGCATGATGCTCACAAAGGGGACACTCTTCTCTTTGAACAGGCGCTCGATGCCGGCCTGTTCTACCAGGTTGATTTCCAGTGCCAGGTCACATCCCATGCGCAGCTCGGGGGGTGGCGCCACCAGTTTGACCTCGTATGCGGCGGCGCGCA
Source organism: Dehalococcoidia bacterium (assembly GCA_003597995.1). Classification (NCBI taxonomy): domain Bacteria; kingdom Bacillati; phylum Chloroflexota; class Dehalococcoidia; species Dehalococcoidia bacterium. Next base: position 1,542 of record QZJY01000041.1, on the reverse strand, counting down.
CCGTCCGCTCGCCTTTCATGGCACCGGCAACATCATGAAAAATGATGATGCCGTCGCCCACGAAGTTGGCCTTTTTCTGTTTTGTAGCCTCCATGAACACTCCTTAGACCGTATTTCCCTTAAGCAGCTTCCTTTTCACGCATCATGAAACCTATGGCCAGACAGAACAGCAGACCAGCCACTACCGCCCATATTGCATACTTGCCCAGATTCCCAGTAGCGCCAGCGCTGGAGGCAAAGAGCAAGTTCATGGCAATGGCTCCGCCAGCAATATAACCCAGGACGCTAACGCCGGCGTCGGTATCGCCTTCACCGGCCAGCGCAATGTTGCGCAGCGGGCATCCGCCCATCTGGGTGGCCGCCAGTCCGACCAGGCTGAAACCCAGGAACGTCCAGATATACTGCGGCCAGGCAATCGCGCCTGCTGCATCTACATACGGCAGCGCAATCGGCTGCTTGGTAACACCCCAGTGATAGATAATGTCACCGTGAGGAGAACCCAGCAACCCGCCAGTGCTGAAGTTGCCGACGATATAGTTGGTCGCCAGAGCGCCAATCACAAATGCCGCCAGGCCGCTGAAAAGATAGAAATCCTTTGCCAGGAATAAATCGCGCCAGCCGCCGATAGAGCAGAAACGCGTGCGCTGCACGATAAAGCCGACAACGAGGCCAAGCCCCAGACCCAGCCAGGGGTTAACGTGCTGGGCACCAGGAGCAGTAGCAGTAGTGGTGAAAGCCAGCGCGCCCCACTTGACTATCAACAGTACGAAGAAGGCAAGTGCGAAGATGGGGATGATGAGTCCTGCTGCGGCCGGTAATTTAGTGGCGCGGCCCAGGGTGAAGCCCCTTTTTAGGAAGAATACACCCACCAGAATGCCCGCGATCATACCACCGAGAGCCACTAGGGCGCTTAGGTCACCGCCGCCGAGGCGCAGCAGCATGCGGACGGGACAACCAAGGAAAACCAGTGCTCCGGCCATGACGCACATGGCCAGTATAAAACGAATGATAGGGGAAGAGCCGCCGCGCGGCCGCCATTCGCGGAAAGCTAGTGAAGTCCCGAAGGCTCCCAACGCAAAACCTAAAATTTCAGGCCGCAGATATTGTACCGCTGCGGCTGTTTGCAGCTTCAATGCTCCGGCAATATCCCGCAAAAAGCAGGCAACACAAATACCCATGTTGTTGGGGTTGCCCCAGTTCACCGCAAGGGCACCCAGCACGCCGAACACAAAGCCGCCTAGGATTATCCACTTGCTTTTACCCAGAAAATCCATCAATCCGTCCTCCTTTTTGATTATAATACTTTTTGCTCGTGCCCCTCAACAATATTATTCTTGTCGCTTCACCTCCTGACCTGAATAATCGAATATATCAGCCGACCAGTATAAGTCAGACTTTTACTCGGCATAAATTATATGGATTAAAAGCCGGGAAGTCAATACCTCGCATTGCTTCATAATAGAAGTTACTGAAAGGGAGATAGTTGCGTCAAAATTGGTGTTACCAAAGGAGGGCAAGGTGACACGACGCAGCATGTTGGAA
>QZJY01000040.1 GCA_003597995.1 Dehalococcoidia bacterium | reverse complement strand
CAATGGAGATAGACCTGCTCAAACTTCTCGCCAGCCTTAACGCTCTTGGATACCAGAATGAAAGCCTGGTAGAGGTGCCGGGCAGCGTCTCCCGGCGCGGCGGCATCATTGATATATTCCCGCCTACATCGGAAATGCCCGTGCGCGTTGAGTTTTTCGGCAACACCATCGACAGCCTGCGCCTGTTCGAACCCATCAGTCAGCGCTCTCTGAAACCGGTGGACGCGATAGATGTCGACCCCGCTTCCGACATGTCACGGCATTTTACAGGCGATGTCAGCAGCATCAGTACCATATTAGACAATATCAACTTGACCAGTCTCAACCCTGAATCGCGCCAGGAGTTCGAACGCGATATCGAGCTATTCAAAAACGGTCAGTCACCCGAAACGCCATCGTTGTACTCACCCTTGTTCAACACCGATACGCTGTTGAGCTATTTGCCCCCCGGTTGCCTGTTAGTTCTGGACGAGCCGCGCCGCATCGAGGAAGAAGCAAGGTTTCTGGATGATGAAGCGCAGCGCGTATTCGAGCAAAGGCAGTCCTCTCAAGAACTACCTGGAGACTTTCCCAGACCATACTTCACGTGGGATGAGATAGAGACTGGGCTAAGCCACATACAACACCTGGAATTCCTCGACTGGCAATCGGGCGAGGAAAGCGAGGCGCTGCGACTTGATTTCGCGCAAGCCCGCAGCTACGCGGGGCAACTCCCTGTCTGGATAGATAAGGTCAAGCAATTGCTCGAAGATAAAAAGAGGGTTATCGCCGTCAGCCATCAGGCTGAGCGCCTGGCAGAGCTCCTGAATAAAGAGGGCGTGATTACCACCGTAGTTAACGATATCGGCAGTCTGCCTCCACCCGGTTCCATCACACTGGTGCAGGGTTTATTGGCACAAGGATGGGAACTCAATAAGAGCACGTATCTTTTCACCGACAGCGAGCTTTTCGGTTTCCTCAAACAGCAGCGGCTCACGCGGCGGCGCGCCGTGCCGCACCACAAGCTTTACATCGACATAAGACCGGGCGATTACGTGGTGCACATCGAGCACGGCATCGGCAAATTCTCCGGCGTCATCACCATGAACGCAGGCGGCCTGACGCGCGAGTACATGCTGCTGGAATATGCCGCCGGCGACCGCCTCTACGTGCCCACCGACCAGATAGACCGTGTCGGGCGTTATATCGGGGCGAGCGACCACCCACCTACCCTCAGCCGTTTGGGAAGTCTTGAGTGGGTGAGGAGCAAAGAAAAGGCCCGCGAGTCCGCCGAAGACATCGCCCAGGAGCTCCTCAACATTTACGCGGCGCGCGAGGTGGTACAGGGTTTCGCTTACTCGCCGGACAACACCTGGCAAATGGAACTGGAAGCCTCTTTCCCTTATGTCGAGACGCCCGACCAGCTCAGCGCCATCGCGCAGATAAAAGAGGACATGTCTCACGCGCGGCCCATGGACCGGCTGGTATGCGGTGATGTGGGCTACGGCAAGACTGAAGTTGCTTTGCGCGCCGCTTTTAAAGCCGTCATGGACGGCAAGCAGGTGGCAGTGCTGGTGCCCACCACCGTGCTGGCGCAGCAGCACTATACCACCTTCAAAGGGCGTTTGAGCGCCTTCCCCGTGCGCGTGGAATCCCTCAGCCGTTTTAAAAGCCACAAAGAGCAACGAGAGGTTGTCGAGGGCATTGCCGACGGCTCGGTGGACATCGCCATCGGCACGCACCGCCTGATCCAAAAGGACGTTACCTTCAAAGACCTGGGGCTACTGGTTATCGACGAAGAGCAGCGCTTCGGCGTCAGCCACAAAGAGCACTTCAAACGTTTACGCCAGGAAGTCGGCGTGCTCACCCTCTCGGCCACTCCCATCCCGCGCACCCTCAATCTGTCTCTGGTGGGGGTGCGCGACATGAGCGTCATGGAAACGCCGCCGGAAGACAGGTTGCCCATCAAAACATTCGTGGCTGAATACAACGACCAGCTTGTCAGAGAAGCTATCGTCAGGGAACTGGAGCGCAACGGCCAGGTATTCTTCGTGCACAACCGCGTGCAGAGCATTGGCATTCTGGCGGAAAAGCTCAGGGTGCTCGTCCCCGAAGCTCGTATAGCCATCGGCCACGGCCAGATGCGCGAGGACGACCTCGAAAAAGTTATGGGAGATTTCGCCCAGGGAAGCGTGGACGTGCTGCTGTGCACCACCATCATCGAAAGCGGCCTGGACGTGCCCAACGCCAACACGCTTATCATCAACCAGGCGGACAGGCTGGGACTGACCCAGCTTTACCAGTTGAGAGGGCGCGTGGGGCGCGGCGCCAATCTGGCCTACGCCTATTTCCTATACGATAAAGGTAAACGTCTGACCGCGGACGCCGACCAGCGCCTGCGCACCATTTATGAAGCCACCGAGCTGGGGGCGGGTTTCGGCATTGCCATGAAAGACCTGGAAATACGGGGCGCCGGCAACATCCTGGGCGTACGCCAGAGCGGCCACATCAATTCGGTCGGATTCAGCCTGTACACCCAGCTTCTGGCTGAGGCTGTGGAAGAGCTTAAAGCACGTAAAAGCGCCGAGAAAGCCGGCAAATCCTTTACCCCATCCCTGCGCTTGCCGCCGCCCACCATCGACCTGCCGCAGCCTGCCTTCATTCCTGAGAGTTATGTGGCCGATACCGATACGCGTCTCAGCCTGTATCAATGCCTGGCAGGCGCCAGAAATACCGAGGGTGTCGATGTGCTGGGCAAGGACTTCAAAGACCGTTTCGGAACGCCTCCCGTCGAGGTAATCAATCTACTCTACGCGGTGAGGATAAAAGTGCTGGCGGCCAGAGCGAAGCTGGAGTCCATCTCCACAGAGGGAAGCCTGATTGTGCTCCGGCGGCCCAGCGGTATGCAGTTTCCGCCTGAGGCGGACAAGCTACCCCGTGCGGGCATCAAGGTGACTCTCAATCAGGTCCGGCTGGATACTGCCGTGCTCGGCAAAGGCTGGCAGAAGACATTGGAGGACGTGGTGGGGAGGCTGGGGGCTTAAAAGGGCACGGCGTGCCATGCCCCTCACTGTCATGCTGGAGGCCAGGATGGATAGCCGAAACATCAGTGGCGGGCAGAAACAACCTTCTTCTCGCCCCTTAGGGGAGAGATAAGAGTGAGGGGTAGGGCTTCGGGCAAAGGTCTCACCCTCACCTTCTGTCCTCTCCCCTCAAGGGAGAGGAGATGCTGATTCGTTTCGCGCAAAATGCCCCATTTGAGGAAACGACGCTCTCTTTTTCGTGCGTGGCCCGTGCCTGGAGTCGTTTTAAAGGGTCAGGCAGTTCGACCACCTCAATTCGAGCCAAAAACGCCCCGAAATCCCTCATCTTTACACCATTTTCGACCGGTTTATCCCCATTCTTTCATGCCCGTTTTGAGTATAGTCTTTTGCCATAACGGGAAATGATAGCACAGGTATTGAGAGTAGTCGAGAAGTCTTTGTCATATTGTTTCCACAGGGACGACCGGGCGGGGAGTTTTTTCGACGACCATAATGCGGCGGAGGCGGTGGGGGGGTGAGGGGACTTAGCTCCATCAGCTAAGTCCCCGAGTTTTATCAAAACCCTTCGCGTACCTTCCTCGTGGGATACTTACCATCCTACCACGTTTCAGACAAGGCATTACGGCGACTTGGATTTCATTTCGGCTTTGATTGGGTTTTGGGTGTCAGTTGCGATCCGCCTAACGCTTCCGTAAGCCCCAGAACATTAATCAACCTGGATTGGTCAGAGATTACGAGTTTCGTATTATCCTTCAAAGAAGCTTGAGTCACCTCAAGTTGTTTCAATAACTGTGCATTGCCGACGAAGTATTCGCTGGCTGCCTTAGACACGTACTCTATCGCCTTGGATTCCCCTTCAGCCCTCAAGATTGCTGCCTGCTTATCGCCCTCAGCAACCAGAATAGCATTCTGCTTATCTCCCTCAGCTTGAAGTATCTGTTTCTGTCGATAGGCCTCCGCATCCAAAATAGTTGCTCGTTTTTCTCTCTCGGCTTTCATTTGCTTGCTCATGGCCTCGGTGATGTCTCTGGGTGGCAGGATTTCCTTGACTTCTACCCTGGTGACCTTTACTCCCCACTTATCGGTGGCTTCATCGAGGGTTGACCTCAGGGAAGCATTGATACGTTCTCTCGAAGCCAATGTTTCATCAAGGGTCATGTCACCAACCAGGTTTCTTAGATTCGTCTGTGCCAGTTTGCTTATGGCAACGTAGAAGTTGGCAACTTCATATCGGACAGCCTTGGCGTCTGTCACGTAATAATAGACTACGGCATCTACAGTAACACCTACATTGTCCTTGGTAATAACCGCCTGAGGCTCTATATCGAGGACGGTTTCTCGCATATCTATTCTAGTTCTCAGCGCATCCACAAAAGGTATGAGGAACTTGAGCCCTGGGTCCAGGGTTTCCTTATACCTGCCAAACCTTTCTACGATGCCTTTCTGGGCCTGGTTTATGATGATTACCGACTTGGAGAGAGTGGCTATTAATACCACCGCGATGGCTATGAGAATTATCGCTCCTGCTTCCATTTTTATTCGCCTCCTTTAGTCTTTTCCACAATTAACGTAACTCCACTAACACCCGAGACAACTATCTCGTCACCCTTTTCAATGTCTTCTGCTGCTTTTGCTTTCCAATCTTCGTTGCCAATTTTTACCCGACCATCAACATTTCTGGCGATTTTTTGCAGGACGATTCCTGTTCTACCAACGATAGTATCGATGTTGGTTTTCGATTTTCGCACCGCAGTCAACCTATGGACATATCTCCTGCCAAGCCCCACATACGCCAAGCAGATTGCACTGGTTGCGATTAATGTCAGGATCCATGAATGTAACGGCCAGGTCAGGAGTCCACCAAGGATGAAGGCCGACCCAAGGAATACCAAGTCAAACCCGGTCTGTACGCCGATGATAAGTTCCAGTAGAATCATAAACAGACCGATAACCACAAATACCGCCCAAACCCATGAAGTGGATGATCCAATTGCTATACTATCTATCATTGAATTGCTCCTGCCTTGAAGACTATGAAGGCTGACAGCCAAACGCTCTAATAGTCGGCTGTTCCTTCATTTTTGTAAATAATCGCGACAATACTGATTAAGCTACCGTCCTCAGATTGTTTTAGCAGCAGTATATCAGACATTGTATCTCTTTGGTCTCGACACCGATGATATACCCAGCGTATCGGATTGTAAAGCCTTTTCAACCTCAGCGTTTGAACTAATTTTATCACCAAAAGAGGTTAGCATGAAGAACGGTTTTCTATTGTTAGGCGTCATGACAGATTTGCTCATCATCCTGTTTGTCTTCATAATAGCCCGCCATTACCACGGTTATGGCATGTTCTGCTCTAGATGGACGAGCGAATACTCCCCTGTGGATATAAATAAAAGAGGGAGTTTTGCCTCCCTCTTTGTTTAATTGACATAACCAGTCTGTTATCAGCTCGCCGGGTTTCCGGGCTCAGGCGGTTTCTGTGGAGCCTGCGGTGGCGGTTGAGGCGCTGGCGGTGGCTGTTGCTGCTGCCTGGGTGGATTATTTGGCCGTGGCATATTTCCCTGCGGCCTGTCGCGGCGGGGACGGTTATCCCTGCGTTGCTGCTGCTGTTGCCCTCCGCGCGGCGGGTTGCCGCCACCCTGGCGGTTCATCTGTTTATCCTGCGGTCTGTCCTGCCTCGGCTGATTGGGTCTGGATATATTGGGTCTCGGAAGATTGATCCTCGCAAAACCTGATTTTTCCACCGGCTTGGGCTGGGCTTGTACATCGGATATTCCTATCCCGTGCAAAAAATCCACGGCATCCTGCACCGACATCATCTTTTCGCTCTCTTCATCCGGGATAGTTATCTTTTTATCGGAGGTGCTAAATTCTTGTTCCAGCGCCATCATAAGCTCAACCAGGTCCAGTGAATCGGCCCCCAGGTCGGCCATCAAAGCGGAATCAGGCGAGACCTCATCTTCAGTCACCCCAAGCTGAGCGATGGTAACTTTCTTTACGCGTTCATAAACTGTCGCCAATTGCACCTCCAGCGCTATCTAGTAGCCAGATGGCTGATAGAACTCAGAACGCCGTTGATAAACCTGGGCGAGCTGTCGGCCCCGAAACTCTTGGCCAGTTCCACTGCTTCGTTGATAGCCACTTTCACAGGCACTTTATTATTGTGTAAAAGCTCGTAGATTGCAAGCCTGAGGATATTGCGGTCCACAGTGGCCATCTGGTCGAGAGGCCAGGCAGGCGCGAAATGCCTTATCTGCTCGTCGATCTTTTCCCTGTTCTGGACGACGCCCTCCAGGAGCTCGCGCGCAAAAGCCGCGCCTTCAGGAGAGAGGTTGCCGGTTTCGATTGCGCGCGACATTACTTCGTTCGAAGCATGTCCCGCCAGGTCTATCTCAAATAATGCCTGCAGCGCCAGTTCGCGCGCCTTGCGTCTTTCACCAGTCATATAGCTATAGCCAGAGTGTTCTCGGTACGGATTTACGCGCCGCCCATGCCGCCGTCTATGGTGATGACCTGCCCGGTGATGTATCGTGCCTCGTCCGAGGCCAGGAACGCCACGACTTCGGCTACGTCTTGCGGTGTACCCAAGTAACCCAGCGGAATGCGGGACATTAAATCCTGTTTTTGTTTTTCGGATAATTTGGCCGTCATATCAGTCTCGATAAACCCGGGGGCTACTGCATTAGCCGTTATGCCTCGGGAAGCAACTTCCTTGGCCACCGAACGGGTAAAACCAACGATGCCAGCCTTGGCAGCCGCATAGTTCGCCTGCCCCGCATTTCCCATCAGTCCCACGATGCTGGCGATGCTGACAATGCGTCCCTTGCGCTCCTTGAGCATGTGCTTGATAACCGCGCGCGTGCATAAAAAGACGCTCCTGAGGTCTATATTCAGCACGTCGTCCCATTCGCTATCTGCCATGCGCAGCAGAAGCTGGTCGCGTGTGATACCGGCGTTATTGACCAGGATATCGATGTGCCCGTAGGCGGCGATGGCCGCCTCCACCATGCGGGAGACATCTGCGGCCGAGCTTACGTCGGCACCAACTGCCAGACCATCTCCGCCTTGACCCTTTATTTCGTCAACCACTATCTGGGCGTTAGTTAAAGAAATATCATTGACCACCATTATGGCTCCTGCCGAAGCCAGCTTGAGGGTAATGGCCTTGCCGATACCGCGGCCGGAACCGGTGACGAGCGCTACCTTGCCCGAAAAGTCCATTAAACTATCCCCTTTTCTATAAAGTCTCCAAGCGACTGGGCATCTCCGATATTGATTGTCCTGGCATCCCTTTTGATGCGCTTTATAAGACCTGAAAGCACTTTACCCGGGCCTATCTCGACAAAGGTTTCTACCCCCTGGGACAGGAGATATTCGATGGATTTTTGCCACTGCACGGAATGCGTAAGCTGTTGCACCAGCTCGTCTTTGACGTCGCCGATGGAAACCATAGGCTTCGCGCTGGCGTTGCCAATTACCGGGAAGAAAGGAGCGTTAAAATTAACCCTGGAGATGACTTGCGCCAGACCGTCGGCGGCAGGCTGCATAAGCGATGTGTGGAAGGCCCCGCTTACCTGGAGCGGGACGACCTTGAGCGCCCCGTGTGAGGTGGCGAGTCCCTTGGCTTTTTCCAGGCGTTTGACCTCTCCGCTGATGACAATCTGCCCGGGGCAATTATAATTGGCGACGTAAACGCCGGCCTCGGCGGCGAGCTGGCTCACCACCTCGTCAGCCAGACCGATGACCGCAGCCATCGCTCCCGGCTTCTTGACGCCAGCCTGATACATGAGCTTGCCGCGCTCGCGGGCCAGCAGTATGGCATCATATGGACTGAGCGCGCCTGCGGCTGCTAACGCGCTGTATTCACCCAGGCTGTGCCCGGCTGCGAAAGAGGGGGTTAGCGGGTGGTTGCCCGATCGCATCACCGCCAGTATGGCCAGGCTGAAGGTCACTATAGCCGGCTGGACGTTTACCGTTAAACGCAGTTCCTCTTCTGGGCCTTCAAAATATAGCTGCGAAAGTTGGGATCCCAGGGCCTTATCCGCCGCGTCAAAAACGGCACGCGCCTGCTCAAAGCCTGCATAAACATCTTTCCCCATGCCAACGAACTGTGAACCCTGGCCGGGGAAGACAAAGGCCACCCTTGGAGAATGAGCCATCGTCAATCTCTCCTGAATTTTGCTCAATCCCGTTAAATGTTAGGAGGCTTTTTTCTTGGGAGTCTCGATCTCAATGACCTCGCGCCCATTATAACTGCCGCAATTGGTGCAGGCATGATGGGAAAGTTTGGGGGTATTGCACTGGGGACAATTGACCAGTGCCTCGGCCTTGAGCTTCATGTGGCTGCGGCGCTCGCCCTGCCTGGCGTGTGCAATTTTTCTCTTGGGTAGTGGTGCCATAACTCGTTCTTGCTCCTTATAAGATTTCGATTATATCAAAATTCCCGGACACTCGGGGCGGCACAGCGGCTTCATGGGAATCGCCATCAAAGCGTACTGGCGCACAGCCTCGGACAGGTCCAGAATCAGATGTTCATCAATCACAAAATAACCAGGCTCCTCGGGTTCGGGCAACGGAACCCCTGAATTGACATCGGTCATAGGGAAGTATTCCTCTTCAATATTGAGCGTCAAGGGGCAATCGAACCCTTCAATGCAACGCGCGCAATTCGCCTGCACCCGGGTCTCGAGTGTACCCTTAACGAGAATGCTGCGGTTGGTGCGTATAAACCTTACTTTCCCCTCGACAGGACTTTCCCCGTAACCCGTTATATCCACGCTCCCGCTTACCGGAACTATTTTCTCAGTCCCGATGGTGCCCTTGAGCATTTGCGCAACATTTATCTCCAGCATGGGTATATTTCCCAAAGAAACCTTACTATTATACACTAAAAGCGCTATCACGGCGCAAACGAGGGCGCACAGGCCAGCAACAGCGTTATATTCCCGTTTTTGACACGTGTTTCTTTAACAACTTTCAGCCCATTAATCTCCATCGCACGCCGCATACCGCCATTTTTCATGTAACATCTGAAATTGCGGAAATGCTCGCCCCCGGCCATGAACTCTATGGCCCGGATGAAACAACCCGTTACGCTGCGAGGTAACGGCACGCTGTAGTCCACGAACACCAGCATTCCGCCCGGACGCGTCACGCGTTTCATCTCACTTACGATCATATTCGCTATGGTGAAGTCTTTATCATGCAGCGCCATGGAGATAGAAGTAAAATCAAAACTGCCGTCTGCGAACGGCAAATGCGCCGCATCCCCCAGTTTGAACGAGGCCCCGGATGCGCCGTTTTTATAGTATTTTTCTGCCAGGGCAAACATCTCCTGACTGTTGTCCAGTCCAGTAGCCACCAAGCCTCTTCGCGTATATTCATAAACCTGAGCGCCGCTCCCGCAGCAAACATCCAGGACGCTGTCGCCCGCTTTCATGCCGGCGAAATCAGGCACATATCTACGCACACCGCGCAGGACAGGGTCTACGATGGTAGCGTAGTTGATACTAAACACAGGATCTCATCTCTCTGCTTGGCTTCAATATAGTTTGACAGCATTCTGTGAGCCAATTATAATCCTATCACTCAAACGTATCCCATGCAGATTATCTTACGAGGAGGATTCTATGGCCGCCAAAGCTTTCGTCCTTGTTGAAACCGCCGTGGGCAAGAACAAAGATGTGGTCTCTACGTTGCACAAGATGAAAGGCGTCAAATCCGTCGACACCGTCACCGGCCCATATGATATCATCGCCGTTATCGAAGCTGACACCCTCAATGAAATTGGCGACATCATAACCGGCAAGATACACGCAGTAGAAGGCATTTCACGCACCGTGACCTGCCTGGCGGTATAGTCCTTACATCGTCTCCGGCGCCGTCATTCCCATCAGACCGAGTGCTCTGGCCAGCACGACTTTGGCTGCGGCTACCAGCTTGAGTCGTGCCTTGCTTTGCTCGGGGCTCTGTTGCGCAATAACACGGCATTGCTTGTAGAAACTGTGGAAGCAGGTGGCCAGGTCCTGGGCATAATGAGGCAGGTTTTGAGGCTCCAGCGTGCGCGCTGAGAATTCGACGATTTCAGGCAGCTGCAACATCAGGCGCACAAGAGCCAGCTCCGGCTCTTCGGTGAGCAAAGCTACTTCCCCATCGGAGAAATCTATTCCTTCATCGCGCGCCAGCCGCAGAATGCTGGCAATGCGGGCATGGGCATACTGGACATAATACACGGGGTTTTCCGAAGATTCTTTCTTGGCTAGCTCCAGGTCGAAGTCCATCTGGCTGTCGGCCGAACGCGCCAGGAAGAAAAAGCGGCAGGCATCAACCCCCACTTCGTCTATCACATCTCGCAGTGTTATCATGTCGCCGCTGCGCTTGGAAACGCGCACGCTCTCGCCGCCGCGGCGCAAAGTAACCAATTGGGAAATGATGACGCGCAGCCTGGCCGGGTCGACGCCCAGAGCGCCCATGACAGCGCTCATGCGCGAAACATGGCCTTGGTGGTCGGCACCCCAGATGTCTATTACCCGGTCAAAGCGGCGCTCGATGAATTTGTTGTAATGATAGGCGATATCCGTGCCGAAATAGGTTGAAGAGCCGCTCGAGCGCACCACCACGTTGTCCTTATCTTCACCGAGAGCTGTAGAGACAAACCAGGTGGCGCCTTCTTTTTCGGCCAGGTGTCCTTCCCGGCGCAATATATCCATCACTCTGACAAACTGGCCATTGTCATAAAGGCTCTGCTCCGAAAACCAGCAATCGAAATCGACACCCAGCAGTTGGAGGTCCCCACGGATTAGCGCCAGCATCTTGGTAACGCCGATTTTGCCAAGTTCTACTGCGCCTTCATCAGCCGGAAGGTTGAGAAACCTGTCGCCTTCTTCAGACTTAATCTCTCGCGCCAGGTCTATTACGTACTGGCCGAAGTAGCCTTCCTGAGGCATCTCGACATCTATGCCGCACGCCTGCTGGTAACGAGCATAAAGCGAGCGGTAAAAAGCCATCATCTGGCTGCCGGCATCATTGATGTAGTATTCCTTTTCCACGTTGAAACCGGCAGCTTCGAGGATATTCGCCAGCGTGCTGCCGAGCACCGCGCCGCGCCCATGGCCCACGTGCAAAGGGCCGGTGGGATTGGCGCTGACGAATTCCACCTGTACCGACTGGCCTTTACCCACATCGACATCACCGAAATTCTCGCCGGCGTCCAGGATTTCCTCCACCTGTTTGCTCAACCAGTCGGAGCGTAAAGTGAAATTGATAAAGCCGGGAGGGGCTACCGTCACAGACGCCAGCTCCGGCGTGGATGGAATCAGCTCGGCGATAGCCTGCGCGATAGCAATGGGGTTTTTCCCGATGGAGCGCGCCAGTTTCAAAGGCAGGCTTGAAGCATAATCTCCGTGTCCGCTGTTCTGGGGCCTCTCTACAATGATTTCTGGCAGCGCCACCTGCGGCAGTTTGCTTTCCTTTTGAGCCTGTTCGGCAGCCTGTTTGAGCAAGGCCGCTATCTTTTGTTTTATCTCAAGTATACCGTCCAAATGAATACTCCGTTTATATAATGAGTTAGATTTACGATTATAGCACAGAGATGCGCCTGACGCTCAAAACGCGGGGTTACGCACAGGAATGGCCACCAGGTCACGATACACGGTCAAGTCGCAAGGGCACAATGCATTGTGCCTTTACAGACGCACTGCCTCTAGCTCCACTCGCCGCTTTTTTGCGGCCAGATTCTGGAAAGCTCTTTTGCCAGTGGCCGGTTTTCCGAGGTTTTCAAGTCAGGGTCTTCCTGGAACAAACGCGTGGCTTCCGCGCGGGCCATCTCGAGTATGGCAATATCGGACAGCTTCGCCATGCGCAGGTCTGGCAGACCGGACTGGCGCGTACCGAAAAACTCGCCCGGTCCGCGCAATTTGAGGTCTTCGTCAGCCAGTTTGAACCCGTCCTGAGTGGTCTCGATGATATCCAGCCTGAGCCTGCCGATGTCGGATGGGTTTTCGGCCATGAGCATGCAGTAACTCTGGGCCGCGCCGCGCCCCACCCGTCCGCGGAACTGGTGCAGTTGCGACAAGCCGAACCTGTCGGCGCTTTCTATCATCATGACCGTGGCGTTGGGCACGTCTATGCCGACTTCGACCACGGGCGTGGATACGAGGACGTCGCATTCGTGGCTATGGAACGCCACCATCACCCTTTCCTTATCGGCGGCGGACATGCGCCCATGCAGCAGAGCCAGGCGTAAATCGGGGAATACCTGGCTGGACAACCTCTCGTACTCGGCTATGGCGGCCTTCGCCTGCACACTATCCGATTCCTCCACCAGCGGGCAGATGATGAACGTCTGGTGCCCTTCGAGAACCTGCTTGCGTAAAAAGCGGTAGGCTGATTCGCGCTGGGCGGGAGAAAACCACTTGGTCTTTATCTCCTGCCTGCCGGGAGGGAGCTCGTCTATGACCGACAGGTCGAGGTCGCCGTAAAGCGTAAGAGCCAGGGTGCGAGGAATGGGGGTAGCCGTCATCACCAGCATGTGGGGATTATATCCCTTCTGCCGTAAAGCCGAACGCTGCTCTACGCCGAAGCGGTGCTGCTCATCCACCACCACCAGCCCCAGTTTGGCAAATCCAACCTCTTTCTGGATAAGGGCGTGCGTTCCTATTATGATGTCGATTTCGCCGGACAGCAGCTTCTCTTTTAGCTCCTTTTTGGCAGATCCTTTGACGTCACTTATCAGCAGCGCAATGCTAAGGGGTTTAGCAGTGATGCCCGAAAAGACACAGAGCGATTCGTCTTTACTATCCGCCTTACCCATGCCAGCCAACATGCTGCAGACGCTGGCGAAGTGCTGTCCTGCCAGAATTTCGGTGGGAGCCATCAGCGCTCCCTGATAGCCGTTGGCCACCGCCATGAGCAGGGCCTCCAGGGCTACCACCGTCTTGCCGCTGCCCACCTCGCCCTGTAACAGGCGCGACATGGCCACGGGCCTGGATAAGTCGCCCACGATTTCCGCCGTAACGCGCCTCTGGGCCTGCGTGAGGTTAAAGGGCAAAGAGGAGATAAAACGCTCCAGCACGGCCTTGTCTATCTCAAGAGGGATGCCCGGTTGCTCCGTCTGCCATTTGCGTTTTTTGGCCATGACCCCCAGTTGCAACAAAAAGAGTTCGTCGAAGGCCAGCCTCACCCTGGCATGGTCTTTAAGCTGCGCGTCGTCTGGAAAATGAGCCTGAGCGATAGCTTTATTAAGCCCTAACAGGGTTAACCGTCTCAAGATTTGGACGGGCATAAATTCCGGCAGCTTGCTGGCCCAGTCGTCCACCACGCTTTTGACAAGTTTGCGCACCTGGCGCTGATGCAGACCGGACGTCAGCGGATAGAGGGGCACCAGCCTGCCCGTATGCACCAGTTCCCTGTCTTCGGCCAGTTCCCATTCGGGCGATTCGAAAACCGGCCTCCCGGCGAATATCTTTACCCTGCCGCTCATGACAATGCGGTCGCCGGATTTCATCTGGCGGGCGACATAAGGGTTATTGAACCAGACGGCTCTCACGTTGCCGCTTTCGTCGCCCAGCGTGGCCTCGGTGCTGCGCCGCCCGCCGAGCAAGGTCGGCCGCACTTCCCAGACGTTGGCCATGATGGTCTGGTCATTGCCCTCTCTTAACTGAGAAACAGTCTGCAACCGGCTGTAGTCCAGGTGCCTGTTGGGAAAATAGTAAAGCAGGTCGCGGATGGTGCGCACGCCTAATCTGGCGAAGCGGTCCGAGAGGGCGCCGGCAATTCCCTTGATGACTGTTACCGGGGAGTCTAGGGAGGCGGCGGTCGCAGTTTGCGGGGATAGAGTTTTTCTGGCCACGGAGGATTCCTTTGCTGTGTCTATGACCTTCTCGCTGGACTGAGGCGCATCATCCTGCTTTACAAAAGTCAGCAGGCTGTCTATCCATTTTTCTCGTTCTTGCGGCGAGAGAGTGCCATAGCTGAAAGCCGGTGGGTACAATTTTCGAAGCTGTTTGAGGCGGGAGGGTTGGCTTATCTGGGATACGGCCTGACCGAACCAGTTAGCCAGGAAAAGGTCGAGGCCGCCGAAAACGGACTTGTTGCTGTAGTCGAGCTTCTTCTCCTGCTCGAGAATCTGGCGCAGGCGCGTGCTATCCAGCGGCAAGGTCATCCTCTCCAGTTATCAGGAAAGGGGAGAAATATTTAATTTGGGCGCATGGAAAGAAGGCAGTTGAATGCGCTTGCGCGCCTTTTCGATGGCATCTTCCACGCTGCTTTTGGGGGTATCGCTGGCGCGTAAGGCCAGTATCAGCGTACCAGGACCGCCATGTACGCCCAGCGCGGGGCCCAGGCGGGAAACATAAATGCGGTTTTTATCCACCAGCGCGCTCAAACGGCAGCGCAGCGTCTGCGCTTCTTCGGGTGTGCTGCTATGAACTATACCGACATCCTGGACGTTATGAAAGCGTTTCAAATTATCCAGTAGCTTTTCTATTCCCCTGGCCCGGGTGCGCACGAACCCCGCCGGGTGTATTACGCCATCTTTCATGGTAAGAACAGGTTTGACGTTCAGCACACTGCCCAAAAGAGAGCTAGCTCTACCGAGTCTCCCCCCGCGTAAAACAT
Source organism: Dehalococcoidia bacterium (assembly GCA_003597995.1). NCBI lineage: Bacteria > Bacillati > Chloroflexota > Dehalococcoidia > Dehalococcoidia bacterium. Next base: position 422 of record QZJY01000040.1, on the reverse strand, counting down.
ATTTCAGCGTGTCGAAAACTGCCCATATATGAACCTGATTTACGGCTTTGCGGGTTTCTTCAAGGACTCCGGGTAAACCTACTCCGGCCTTTGCCACGCGAGCAGCCGCAATAGCGACGAGTCCCAAACCCATCGAGACGCTCGCTGAATCAACCACCTCTATGCGCCCTTTTGCGTTGACCATTTCGCGTGCCTGAACAGCCGAATTGTAAATGCCGCTCAGCTTGGAGGTCGCATGGATAGACACTATTTCATCGGCTTCTTTTAAAACATGCCTGTAAGTTTCGGCAAAATCACCGGGCGGGGGTTGAGAAGTGGTGATAGGCACATCGCTCTTTACAAGCTTCTTGTATACTTCATCAGGCGTAATGTCTACTCCGTCGCGATAGCTGCGTCCTCTGATGTTGAGAAATGCAGGTACA